>CANQCJ010000001.1 GCA_947589205.1 uncultured Ruminococcus sp.
GCGCTGTCAGATAGCCCGCGCCGTTATAGCAGTCATAGCTTCCGCCGAGAGAGGTGACGGGCGGGTCGAAATTGTTTTGGACTATTGTGCAGTCAAAACGTTTGAGCGCGTTCCAGAGCCGTTCAAAACGGCTGTACTCGGTATTGAAAAGCTCCTCTATCGTCTCGTTCGTCATTCCCGGCATCGGGCAGGACTTTATATTTACCGCGCTCGTGCAGATATAGACTATATCCGGCTTGAAGGCTTCAAGCTCCGCGTTAGAGAAAACGCCGTCCTCCCACCAGCGGTCGTATTCGGATCTGTAAAAGACTGCGCGAATGCCGTAATTAAGCAAAAACAATTCTGCCGAGGAGATAATATCGTCCGCGGTCGCGCCGCACAAAACGGCTATCCTTACATCTATAAAATTTTCATTACCTTCGGTAAGCTGACGCTTTAACGCTTTTCGCTTTTTTAAAATAAGCGCGCTGTCAAACGGGTATTCAAGCTCCTTCATTTTTTTATTCTCCGCTGTTTTCTTCCTCGGCCGGCTCTTCCGCAGGTATTTCCTCATCGGAAGAATTATCCGCCGCGCTGTCCTCGGGAAGGACGGTATCGGGAAGATCCCAGTTTTCAAGATCCGTCTCGGTTATCTGTATCCTGTCGTTGCCTATAGCGTTTATGTGCGACTCGGTGTGCGCTGCCGAAAGAGATACCGCAAACAGAAAATCGGTGCAGCCGACCTTTTCACAAAAATCTATCGCGTTTATTTCAAAATACCTAAAATCGCAGACGTAGATCTTTGAAAAGCTGTGCGTAAGATACGGCACGAGCGCGTTTCCGAAGCTGTCCTTCATGATAACGAGCACTCTGCCGTTGGTGCAGTCGGTCTCTATTTCGGCGATAGTGTCGTCCGTTCCTAAGATAGCCGAATAGCAGTTTATGCCCTCGGCGTAATCGTAAAAAAGCGTGCCGGGCGAACCGTTTTTGAATTTGCTGTCGTAATAGGTCACGGTGTAATTATTGTCCGGCTTGTGATAGATGAACGTGTCGGGATTGTTGTTCAGCTCCTCGTCATAATCGCTGTAGGCGTACATCGTTCCGACAAAATCCTCGATACGGCAGGTCTGATATGTGCTTATATCGGCAAAGTCCACCTTTGCGGTCTCGGCAAATACCTGCGCCGCATAGTACGCTCCGAGCGGCTGCCAGTGATGGTCGGTGCGCGAATAGATGTACTCGTCCTTGTGCTCGTCCAGCGCGTCGTAAACGTCCACGTTCACTATCCCGCGCAGACAGCTTCCGATATTTTTTATGCAGTCGTGCTGAGAGGTGAAATCATCGGCTAAATTTTCCGGCATATAGTACGCGCTTGAAAGCGGCATATTCATCGTGTAGACGTTGACCGAATAGCCGAGGTCGTCTTTATAGCGGTTTATCGTTTCGGCGTATTTTGCGCCGAGGTCGAACGTGCCGTAAAACGCGCTCATGGCGCGGACGTTCTCTCCCCTGCCGCTCACCACGACGTTTCCCAGCCATTCGCCGTCGTCAAGCTCCTCGGGAACGTCGGCAAGCGATTCGGTAACACTGCTCGTGCTCTCCGCCCTGCTCTCGTTAACGGGCTTTGAGGAAAAATCGGTGTTTATCTCGACCTCGTTAGATGTATCGTCGCCCTCAAAGACCTCCTTTTGCACCGGCGCGATATCTCCTGTGATCTTTACATCGTTTAGCTTTATGCCGAAAAGCTTTGAAAAACCGCTAGAAAACGGCTTTAGCTTTTCCCTGAACGGCAGGGTGTCGGTGTACCATTTGGTAATATCTTCAAAATAACTGCCGTCTGTCAGCGTTTTTACGCTAAGTGTCGGCTTTTCGGCGAGGTTTCGGTTCTCCGACTCGATAAAGCCGCTCTGACGACTGCAAATAATGAGATAAAAGCCGATGCCGACAAACAGGCAAAAGCAAATTACGCCGTTTGCGGCTTTGAAGCCGTTAGAGACCTGCTGCGCCCGCGCCCTTTCACGCGCTTCGCGCTTTGCCCTTGCGCGTTCGCGTTTAAGCTCGACCGCCTTAAGCTCCGCCGTCTGCTCCTGCTCGAGAGCGAGACGTTCATTCTCCCTGCGGGCGGCGTCGAGCTTCGCCTGCTCTTCAAGAGCCTCGATGCGTTTGCGCTCTATGACCTCCGGCTCGACGGTGATTTTTATCTCCTTGCGCAGTCCGGTCTTTATGTTCATAGAGACTCTTCCGCCCGCGCTGAGGTCGGGATTGTTCCAGATAGCGCTGTTTTCACCGAAAAGCTCGGTAAGCTCCGCAGTCGGTTCTGCGGGCGGTTCGGGTATAGGTTCGGGTATAGGCTCGGGCTTAGGTTCGGGCGCGGCTTCGGCAGGAGCTTGCTGCGCGGCTTCGACCGCAGTCTCGACCGCAGCTTCGACCGCGGTCTGCTTTGTCTCCGCTTCGGCGAGTCTCGGCTTGGGCTTTCTGCGCTTTTTCTTGGTCGGCGCAGACGGCATTGCAGCGGGCATGACCGCCATAGTCATCGCCGGTACGGCTTTGGGTCCTGCCTGTACCTCCGGCTTCGGTGCTTCGGACGGTTTTTCCGCCGGCTTATCGGACGGCTTTTCTGTCGGCTTCGGTGTTTCCGGCTTGGGCGTTTCAAAGTTTTTTTCCGCAGACCCTTCAGACGGTCTCTCGACCGTCTTTTCTGCCGTCGCGGACTGTGCGAGCTTTTGTTCGCGTTTGGCGTTAAGCTCGGCGAACATTTTTTCAAAATCATCATCGGCGCGGTGGTCGCGGATAGTTATTTTTACTTCCTTGACCGAAGCTATAAGCTCTTCGCCGGTCAGGTTCTTATCTATGCTGTCCATTTGTTATCTCCTAATCAGAATCGAAAATACAAAAACGGATTGTTGGTCGTGTTAAGCAGCAGAATGCTTGAAACAAGTATCAATAGCAAATTGCAGACGATACCGAGGGCGGAAACTGCGGCGGCAGCCTGAACGCTGCGCTCGGACAGCTTTTTGAATCGGTCTATTATCGGCAGGGTCAGCAGGATAGCCGCGGCGAAGAGAAAGACGTTTTGCATAAACACCATTTTTATAATGCTCGAAGAGCTGTTCGCCGAGAAGCCGAACGCGGCTTTGAAGAATTTTCCGAGAGCGGGGAGCTTCTCGAAATAGAAAATGCCGAAGCCTAAAATAATTACGGCTTTGGTGTAGATGTGGGCTATAAATGCGGGGAGTTTTTTCATGCGCTTTTTGCCGATAAGCGTTTCGATCATTATAAACGCGCCGTAGTAAAGTCCCCAGAGGACGAAGTTCCATGACGCGCCGTGCCACAGACCGGTGCAGAACCAGACGAGCAGCAGTCCGCCGTACTTGCGGCGTTTGCCGAATATCGGCACATATAGCAGATAATCCCTGAAAAACGTTCCAAGAGATATATGCCATCTCTGCCAAAATTCGGTTATGCTTTTGCAGATAAACGGGTGTTCAAAGTTTTCGTTAAAATGAAAGCCGAAGATCCTGCCCAGTCCTATAGCGATATCCGAATAGCCTGAAAAATCAAAATAATACCAAAGCGCTACAAGAGCCGCGCCGTACCATGCGCCGAAGGCGGTGAGCGAATCTGCGGCGGCGTAATTGTCCGCGCTTTCGCCGAAGCAGGCGACAACGGCAGTGTTCAGATTATTGGCGATCATGACCTTTTTGGCGATACCGATGATAAGGCGCGAAAAGCCGTCAGAAAGATCGTTAAAGGTCGTCCTGCGCTCGTCTATCTCCATAGCTATCTGCGAATAGCGCACGATAGGTCCGGCTACCAGCTGCGGGAACATTGAGATATACAGCAGATACTTCGGAAAGCTGCGCTGCACCTTGGTTTTTTCCCAATAGCAGTCAACGGTGTAGGAAATATTCTGGAAAGTAAAAAACGAGATGCCTATAGGCATATGTACGTCAGGCACGGGGATAGCAAGTCCGGGAATGCGGTTTAGATTTTCCGCGATAAAGCCGCTGTATTTAAACGCGGCGAGCAAGCCTATGTCTAAAATTATCGCGAGAGCGAAAACGGCTTTGCCGCAGGGCTTTTCCCGAAATTTTTCAACGGCAAGACCCGCGCCGTAATTTATCAAGGCTGAGCCGATAAGCAGCAAAATATACAGCTGTTCGCCCCAGGCGTAAAACACGAGAGAGAACAATATCAGCACCGCGTTTTTCATATACACCTTCGGCATTATGAAATAAAATACCAGACAAAGCGGCAAAAACAGGTATAAAAACAATTCATCGGCAAAAACCATAGCGATTTGACTTCCTTTTCAGAGTATACGGTCGTATTTCCGCTTTTTTAGTATAGCACGAATGATCTATTTTGTCAAGAGTATATTTTTTTGGATAGTAAATTTTCGGCACGAACGTAAAAGCAGTCCGATCCCCGCCGAAAAATTTTTGCTTACCTATTGACAAAATAGAAAAAACATGATATAATATAAAAAAGGAGAACGACTGCGCAAGCGGTTATCCTCCAATCTTAAGACTTTATTTCAAAAGCTGCTGATGTGTGGGATCGGCGGCTATTTTTTCTTGTTATTACCAAGCTCTATTAATGAAACTACGAGATTAATAAGCACTAAAAGCTCCATTATAGTCATTCGGCTCACCTCCTTGCGGAGGTTAATGAATGGTCGTAGGGAGTTTTGGGTCTGAACGCAGTTCAGACAGTTTCGCGCAGCGAAATCAAGGTCATTGACCTTGAAACAAAACTCTGTGGTCTGAACCGCAGGTTCAGACGCCGCCTCTGCGCTTGTTTAGGTCGCCCTCATGGTTATTATATCACACTTGTCGAATTTTGTCAATATAAACCTAAGAAATTTTTGCTTACCTATTGACAAAATAGAAAAAACGTGATATAATATAAAAAAGGAGAACGACTGCGCAAGCGGTTATCCTCCATAACTGCGTATTTTTAAAATAGCTGTCGTTTGGGGATTCGGCGGCTATTTTTTCTTGTTATTACCTAACTCTATTAACGAAACCACGAGGTTGAGTATCATGATGAGTTCCATTATAGTCATTCGGCTCACCTCCTTGCGGAGGTTAATGAATAGTCGTAGGGAGTTTTGTGGTTTCGCGCAGCGAAATCAAGGTCATTGACCTTGAAACAAAACTCTGTGGTCTGAACCGCAGGTTCAGACGCCGCCCGCGCCTGCTTTATTGAGCTGTACCCAACATTGCAATCGTTCTCGCATATTATTATATCACACTTGTCGGATTTTGTCAATATAAACCTAAGAAATTTTTGCTTACCTATTGACAAAATAGAAAAAACGTGATATAATATAAAAAAGGAGAACGACTGCGCAAGCGGTTATCCTCCATAACTGCGTATTTTTAAAATAGCTGTCGTTTGGGGATTCGGCGGCTATTTTTTCTTGTTATTACCTAACTCTATTAACGAAACCACGAGGTTGAGTATCATGATGAGTTCCATTATAGTCATTCGGCTCACCTCCTTGCGGAGGAAAGATTAACCGCCCGCGCCTGCTTTATTGAGCTGTACCCAACATTGCAATCGTTCTCATAGTTATTATATCACACTTGTCGGATTTTGTCAATATAAAAAATAAAAATTCTCAAAGCAGCAGTTTTAAGAGCAGACCTCTGATAACGCTGAAAAGGCAGGGACTTTTGCCCTGCCTTGTTTTTCTTATTACGATAAAGTATGCTTCACTCTGTCCTCAACCTCGCTCCTCTTGGCGTTGTTGAACCTGTCAAGCGTGCCGACCAGATAACCGGTTATGCGCCTGATCCTCTGAAAAGGTACGTCCGCGAAACGATAGTCAACGTCAACATAGTCGCCGTCAAGCGTTATGTCTACCGCCTCTATCGTCTTTTCGGGATAAAGCTCCTTGCCTTTGGCTATATAAGCATTTATTTCAGCTTTGGAAAGCTCGCCGTTCTTTACATTTACCGCTATCATTTTGTTTTACCTCCCGGATATTGCTAAATTTAATTCACCATCTTGTTGTGGTCTATTTAATATTATATCACTACATATGGTGTTTGTCAATACCTTTTGGAGAAAAGACAGGTAAAAAGAACGTCATAAAAATTGTATAGTCTGCACAATTGGTCAAGTAACTAAACTTTTATCAGGCTTAAGACCTCGCCGACCTTGCCCTTTATCATCAACCGCTCACCGAAAGGCGTGTCAGGCTCTGTCAGGTTTATATAGACCGAGTTTTCGCCCCTGTAGGCGCGGATAAATTCCGCCGCAGGGTATACCGTCAAGGACGTTCCCGCGATTATCAGCAGATCGCATTCTCTTATCGCTTTTAGCGCGGCTTCGACCGCATCGCTGTTTAGCATTTCACCGTAAAGCACAACGTCAGGTTTTATTATCCCGCCGCAGCTGCACCTCGGTACTTCCCATTCCCACTCTCCGGCTATTGCGTGTATCTGTTCGTCTGATATTCCCGAAAGACCCTCATCGCCGCTGACGGCGGCTTTTTCAAAAAGTATCCTTTCGTTGATCTTATCCTGTCTGTCGGCGCGGTCGTCCGGCAAATCGAAGGCTTTTCTTATGGAATTGAGATGGTACTTTCTTCCGCACTTCATACAATGGTTGCTCCACACCGTTCCGTGCAGCTCTATGACCTTTTTGCTGCCTGCCTTTTGGTGAAGTCCGTCGATGTTCTGTGTGACGATGGTAACGTCCTTTCCTCTGTTTTCCATGTGAGCGAGCTTTTTGTGGGCTGCGTTGGGTTCTGCGTTTGGGTAGAGCATATTGTCGCGGTAAAAGCGGAAAAATTCCCTTGGGTGGGTCTCAAAAAACGAGCGGCTGAGAATATCCTCGGCGGTATAGGTCTCATAAAATCCGTGGGGATCTATGAGATCATCGTCCTTGGTAAAGTGCCGTTTGTGAAATTCATCGTCATGATACTGCCTGTATCGGCGGTTGTCGTAAATTCCCCCCGCCGAGCGGAAATCGGGTATGCCGCTTTCCGTTGAAACGCCCGCGCCGCCGAAGAAAACTATTTTTTTGCTTTGCATGACAAGCTTATTTAACAGCTTGATCTTATGTTCAAGATCGAGGTCGAAGTCTGAGTCTGTCATTACAGCGTCATTTTTTCTTTTGTTCATTTATCCATCAGTCCTTTGCGGGATATTTTTTATAGCCCGGGTGCTTGCCGGTAACGCCGTACTTAGGTCTCATACCGATAAGGCGGTCGATGTTCTCTCTTGAAATATCCTTAGCTCCGCCCAGAAGTCTTGCCACAAGCGAGATCTGCGCCTGAAGCTCGAGCGTTTCCATTCTGTAGTAGGCGGTCGTCAAATCCGCGCCAACCGTCAGCGCGCCGTGATTTTCCAGCAGCATTACGTCATGGTAAGGCAGATAGGGCTCTATCGCTTCGGGCACCTCGTAGGTCGACGGCGTACCGTAAGGGGTAAGCGGCACAGAGCCTACCGCTATCACCGTTTCTATCATGCAGTAATCGTCTATCGACTGATGAGCGCAGGCAAAGCCTGTTGCAACGGGCGGGTGAGCGTGAACGACCGCCCCGACGTCCTCGCGGTCGTGGTAGCATTTCAAGTGCATTTTGACCTCCGAAGAAGGTCTGAAGCCCTCGGCGGCTTCGATTATATTAAAATCGTCGTCGATAAGACCTATTTTTTCCGCGGTTATCTCCGCCTTTGAAACTCCGGTCTGCGTAGCCAGATACCTGCCCGGCGCGACCTTAACGGTAACGTTTCCGTCATTAGCCGCGACCCAGCCCTTTTGCCACATCTTATGGCAGACCTCGACCATTTTTTCTTTTATATCTTCGTACATATTTTTTCTTCCTTTCAAAAATTCCTTAATATAGTATGGAAAAAACCCGTTTTATAGCGAGGGGAAAACCCGTTTATAGTGTAGGTGAAAACTTTTTTTAGTGATGGGGAAAAAACTGCAAGCAGTTTTTTCAGTTTTTCCGGTGGTTACACCGGAAAAACCTATTCCGGTGGGTCACACCGAAAAAACCTAAACCACACCTTTTTGCAGCATTACATTCGCATAGACAGCCTTTTCTCCCGTAGCTACAATTGCGTAAGCGGTCTTTGCCTGTTCGTAAAATTCAAAGCGTTCGATGTAACCGACAGCGCTTTCGCCGCGCTCGTCATGGCGGGAAACTATTTCCTTATATGTCTCCCAGATGGGAGTTTTCGCATTATCTCCCGGCATTACCTGCATAAGGCTGACGGGTTTTTCTACATAGGTATCGAGGGGGAGAAGCGTCAGTATCGCGTCAAGCAGCTCCGGCACGCCGTGACCGTCGCAGCGTATCACCCTTGCGTTTTTGCCCATGCTTTCCGCCGGGAAGTTGCCGTCTGCGATAACTATTCTGTCGCTGTGACCCATTTCGCAGAGGGTCTTTAGCAGCTCGGGGGAGAGTATGGGGGGGATGTTTTTTAGCATAGTAATATTCCTTTCTGTTAATTTTTTTGGGGTGTTCGGGGGTTGCTTCTTGTACTCGAATCGCTGTTTATTAGGTTTTCGGGGCTTGCTTCTTGCGCGAAAATCGCTTCGCTCTTTCGTGCAATTTAAATCGGCTTGATTTGTTTTGTTCACTTTATATTGTGGGGGTTTTTTATGTAGTTTCCTTACGCTGACTTTGTTTTTGATAAGCCGATTTAAAAAAGGCTGGTTTCTTCTTCTATCACGTTTTCTTATGGGCGGCACTGTACTCCGAATTGGGGGCTTTGCCCCCAAGCCCCCACGAGGAAACCCCTTTTAGAGAAGGGGTTTCCCTCGACCCTTCCCGAAACCTTTTAGTTCGCCCTACGTTATTAGTTAGGCAGCATTGTACCGAAACCGGCGCTGCGCGTCAGCGCGAGCCGATCAACTGCAAAAACCGCTCGTAAGCTCTGCCCCACTCCTCATCATCAACAGCCTCAAACATTTCAATTTCCTCAGAACCGCGAATGATTTTCCGCGCCCGCTCCAAATCATCAATATCCCCCTGCGCTATAAACTGCAAAGCGATATTTCCATACGCGGTCGCTTCTATCGGTCCTGCCGAGACCCTACAGCCGCAGGCGCAGGCGGTGAGCTGCGACAAAAACGTGTCCTTTGTGCCGCCGCCGACAATGTAAAGCGTATCGTACCGATCTCCGGTACACTCCTCCAGCTGCTCTTTCGCAAAGCGGTATTTGAGCGCGAGACTTTCATATATGCAGCGCATGACCTCGCCGTCCGTCTCCGGCTGCTCCTGACCGGTGCGGGCGCAGTAGGCTTTTATCCTTGACGGAATGTCCCCCGACGGGGTAAATTCCGGCGCGTCGGGGTCTATAAAGCATTTGAACGGTCTTGACGCTCTCGCCATTTTTTCAAGCTCGGCAAAGCTGTACTCTCTGCCCTCTCTTATCCACCTGCGGCGGCTCTCCTGTATCAGCCACAAGCCGATGATATTCTTTAAAAAGGAGATCCTTCCGCCATAGCCGCACTCGTTGGTTATGTTTAATGCGAACGACTGTTCGTTTATCAGCGGCTTTTTCAGCTCCGTTCCGAGTAAGCTCCATGTTCCGCTCGAGAGGAACAAAAGCTTCTCTGAGACTGACGGTACGGCGGCTTGCGCGCACTGGGTGTCGTGTCCGCAGACGGCGATGACCTTTATCGGCTTTACGTCAAGCTCTTCGCAGATGCTTTGCGAAAGCTCCCCGACAACGTTTCCGCTTTTTACTATTTTCGGCATTATTTCGCGCTTTAAGCCTAATTTTTCAAATACCCCGTCAGCCCACCGCATATTTTCACTGTCGAAAAGCTGCGTCGTCGAAGCGATGGACGCCTCGGCGTTTTTTTCACCGCAGAGAAAATAACACAGCAGATCGGGTATCATAAGCAGCGTTTCGGCGCGCTCGAGCAACTCGGGGCGCGTTTCGGCAAGGCTCAAAAGCTGGAATGCGGTGTTTATTTCCATGAATTGGTTGCCCGTCTGCGCGTAAAACTCGTTTTTGTCCAGCCTTTCAAAAGCCCGCTCTAACATTCCCTCGGTGCGCCTGTCGCGGTAGTGTACCGGGTTTTCAAGCAGTCTGCCGTCCTTATCGAGCAGACCGAAGTCCACGCCCCAGGTGTCTATCGCAAGACCCTGAACATTGTACGGCTTTGCTTTTATAAGACCTTGCTTTATCTCGTGAAGCAGGCGCAGAATGTCCCAATACATCGTATCCCCGACAATTACCGGGTCATTTGAAAAACGGTGTATCTCGGTCAGCGTTATTTTCTCTCCGTCAAAGCCGCCGACTATCGCCCTGCCCGAGGACGCGCCGAGATCTATCGCAAGAACATTTTTCATCTGTCCGCTTTCCTTTCCGTAAAAATTTATTCGATCATAAGCGTCGCATAGCCTTCCTCGTCGACCTTATCCCAAACGTGCCTGCCGATTATACCGCGCAGGCTTTTAATATCCTCGGCATTGGGCGAAGCGAATTCCTGATAACAAACATTGCTCGAGCCATCGTTCAGCTCATCGTAAAAATCCGAGATATAGCATAAAAATTCGTCCAATATCCCTTCGAGCGGATCCTGCGAGATGTAGGAGGAATCCTCTCCCTCGCCAAGCTCCGGCTCCTGCTCGAATTGCAGTGACGTGACGAAGATCTTCTCTCCGCCATCGTCATATTCATATATCCCCTCGTCCACGCGCTTGTATTCATCGGTAGAATATTTCTCCGCGTCATAGTTTTTTATATTTTTCATGAGCTGCCTCCGAAATTACTTGATGTTGCGGTACATAGGACCATACGCCGCACAGGCGCGGAAGTCCTGACCCTCCTTATCCATGCCGAACGCGTTCCACGCGGCGGGACGGAAGATCTTTTCCTCGGGCACGTTGTGCATACAAACCGGTATCCTCAGCATCGAGCAAAGCGTGATAAGATCCGCTCCGATGTGTCCGTAGCTTATCGCTCCGTGATTCGCTCCCCAGTTGTTCATAACGTCATACGCCGTGGCGAACGCTCCCTTGCCGGTCGTGCGCGGCGCGAACCAGGTGCACGGCCAGGTGTAGTCGGTTCTCTTCCAGAGCTTGTCGGTGACCTCATCGGGCAGGTGCACCGTCCAGCCCTCGGCTATCTGCAATACCGGTCCGAGACCCTTTACGAGATTTAACCTTATCATCGTAGCCGGCATTTCGCAGTCGGTCACAAAGCGCGAGGAATATCCGCCGCCGCGGAAATAGCCCAGGTCGGCGGGATTCCATGTCGTCTTGCCCATGATAGCCTTCATGTCCTCCTCGTTCACCTCATACCAAGGCTTCATGACGCTGTTTCCGTTTTCGTCCTTAGCTCCGCCGTTGGCGTCAAGACAAGCCGCTCCGGAATTTATCAGATGTATAAATCCGCCCGCTTGCTTCGCCTTGCCCTCGATGTCGTAGCCGGTCGCCCTCTTGACCGCTTCGGGCGACCAGTAGGTGCGCACGTCGGCGAATATCTGCGCGCGGTTGGTCAGCAGCTTCATGAACAGCATTCCCAGACCGTTGAGGGTGTCGTTTTCGGTCGCCAAGATATACGGCTCTCTCGCGCCGTTCCAGTCGAACGAGGTGTTGAGCATCGCTTCGGGGAAATCGCAGTTGGGGTAAAAATCCGTCCACTGCCGCTGACCCTGGAAGCCCGCCGCTATGGCGTTATGACCTACCGCCTCCTCCTCGCAGCCCTCGGGCAGCTTGTCGTTGCCGTTCATAAGGTCTTTTATAATGCACATCATCTTAACGACAAATTCCCACTGCTCGTCCTTTGTCTCGCGGCTTTTCTGCACCTCCGGCGGGTTCTTGTCGAAGCCCTCTGTGCAGTTAGTCTTCGTCCATTCGAGAGCCTTTTCAAATTCAGCCTTGTCGTATATACCCTCGGTCATTCGTCTTATGATCTCTACCTCGTCGACCGATTCTACTCTCATTCCGAGATATTCTTCGATAAATTCCGGACTGATTATAGAACCGCCTATGCCCATCGTTACAGAGCCTATCTGCAAATAGCTCTTGCCGCGCATAGAAGCCGCCGCGACCGCACAGCGCGCAAATCTCAACAGCTTTTCCTTTACGTCCTCGGGAACAGACGTATCGTCCGCCTCCTGAACGTCGTGACCGTAGATCCCGAACGCGGGCAAGCCCTTTTGCGCGTGCGTCGCAAGTACGGACGCTAAATATACCGCGCCGGGGCGCTCCGTGCCGTTAAAGCCCCATACGCCCTTTATCGTCATCGGATCCATGTCCATCGTTTCCGCGCCGTAGCACCAGCAGGGGGTAACGGTAAGGGTTATGTCCACTCCGCATTTTTTGAACTTGTCCGCGCAGGCCGCCGCTTCGGCAACTCTTCCGATAGTCGTATCGGCGATAACGACCTTTACCGGCTCTCCGTTTGAATAGCGAACGTTCTCCTCAAACAGCCTCGCCGCGGCCTTAGCCATGTTCATCGTCTGCTCCTCGAGCGACTCTCTTACCTTTAAATATCCTCTTCTTCCGTCGATAGTCGGTCTTATCCCGATAACGGGATAGTCTCCTATAAGTCTGCTTTTTGCCATTTTACAAAACCTCCGAGCTCAAAAATTTTCTATGAATATTATACAATAATTTCTAAGCCTTGTCAAGCTTTTATGAAAAAAATAACCAATTTTTAAGTATAAAAAAAGACGGCGCATTTTTCACACACCGTCTTGTCATCGGTCATTCTTCGACCTGCTTGTATTCTCCGCTTACCTCGTCGAGCATATATATTTCCGCCGAGCCGTCCGCCTTTGCAAGCGTCGCTATCTTATTGTACGCTCCGGCTTTGGTCTTGCAGGTGTAAAACTCGAACACATGACAGCTTTTAACGCCGCTGTCCGTGCCTATGTCGAAAAGCCCCGTATAGCCGTACAGCTTTCTTCCGCTAAGCTTCGGGAAAAGCTTGTCCGCCGCTTTCGTCACGCTGTCAAGCTCCGCCATAGACCCGTCGCCCAGCTCGATATAATCTCCGTCCGGCGCGCTTTGCAGCTCCTCGGCTGTCTCGGTCTGCGATGAAGAGCTTTCCGTTTTGGTCTTGGTCTCAGACTTTTTCTCGGTCCTTGCCGAACAGGAGCAAAGCAATATCATCGCGCTCATCAATGCTATAAAAAATTTCACCGAAAACACTCACTTTCGTTTATTATACAGAAAAAGCTTTTGTCGGGAAACAGTATATCACAAAAGAAAAGCGGTGTAAAGCGTTGTCAAAATAAATTCACAAAAAAATTCCGATTGCAACAAAATAGCCGCGATCGGAATTTTCTTTTTGTCAGGTTTAACTAAAAGCAAGTCTTGTTTTTAGGAATAATCCACAACATCGAGCCAGCGCATCAGCAGGTCTTTTTCCTCCTCGATGCCCTTTTCGAGCTGCGCGGCGGCTACTATCGGCAGCCACTGCTGAACGTAATGCTTGGGCGTGCCGACCTTTAAGCAGTATTTGTCCAGATACATATCCGCAAGCTTGGGACGTCTCAGCGAAAGCAGCAGATATGTCTTAGCCACGTCCGCGGAAGCGTTGCCCTGCCTTGACGAGCCCCAGTTTATTACATACGTTCCGCTGTCGTTTAAGATAACGCAGTCGGGGTCGAGATTGTTGTGGCAGAGCTTGCTGTGCTTGGGCATGGAATCGAGACGGGTCAGCAGCTCGTACTTCTTTATCTCGTCAATGCCGCTCAGCGCCTTTATCTGCCGCGCAAGCTTGTCCTTAAGCTTTGAAAGCAGCGGCATATATCTTTGCTGTATCTCGCACTGTATATCGACAAATTTATCCATATAGATCTCCGCCTTGTCGGGGTTTTCGTCGATAAGCATACCGAGCGTCTTGCCGCTTATCCAGTCCATCGTTATCGCCCACTTGCCGTCGATAAGCGACACCTCGTGCAGTATAGGCATTTTTATGTCCGAGCTGTACTCGTTCATGGTCGTCTCGACGCGCGCGTGGGTAAGCGCGGCATAAAGACACTTTTCCTTGTATTTCTCGTCCTTGTAAAGATATATCGCCTTGCCGTCGCATTCGTATATATCATACAATTCCTTTGAATAAAGCAGATTTGTAAGCTCCATAGCTGTCAGCTCCTTCGTTTTTTAATTTTATTTATTATACCACAAAACCTGAACATTTTCAAGATGTTTTTGTGAAAAAGCGAAAATGTTTACTTAAATTTAATTTTTTGTTCGTAAAAAAGAAATATTATATTTTTTAGTCACTATATATAATTTTACTTTAAGCTTTTTGTGAATAATATATATAAAACAGGGAAAAATGACTTAAAAAGCCGTGCCTTTGACAGTTGACAAAGCGGTTTTCCTCTGGTATAATTATAATATAGTATAAAAAGCCGTTTTTTAGCGGCTCGGTTTGACATAATTTATTAGTGTTGAAAGGAATGAACTCGGTTTATGGCTAAGAACGAATTTGCCGTTGTGGACAGCGTTGAAGCTCTTGAAGCTAAGATCGCTCAGGTAAAGGCTGCGCAGGCTGTTTTCGCGGAATATACACAGGAACAGGTCGATAAGATCTTTAAAGCGGCGGCTATCGCGGCGAACAAGGCAAGGATATCGCTTGCAAAAATGGCTGTCGAGGAGACCGGAATGGGCATTGTTGAGGACAAGGTCATTAAAAACAACTATGCCGCCGAATATATCTACAACAAATACAAAAATACCCAGACCTGCGGCTTTATAGAAGAGGATACCGCTTTCGGCACTAAAAAGGTCTTAGAGCCTATCGGACTTATCGCCGCGGTGATCCCCACCACAAACCCGACCTCTACCGCTATCTTCAAGGCTATGATCTGCCTTAAAACGAGAAACGGCATGATAATCTCCCCTCACCCGAGGGCTAAAAGATCGACCATCGAGGCGGCTAAGATAATCCTCGATGCGGCTGTAGAAGCCGGCGCGCCGGAAAACATAATCGGCTGGATAGACGTTCCCTCGCTCGAGCTTACAAATATGATAATGCGCGAATCAGACTGCATTCTCGCTACCGGCTGTCCGGGAATGGTAAAGGCGGCGTATTCGTCGGGAACTCCCGCTCTCGGCGTCGGCGCGGGCAACACTCCCGCAGTTATCGACAAGAGCGCGGACATACTCACCGCCGTTTCTTCGATAATCCATTCAAAGACCTTCGACAACGGCATGATATGCGCTTCCGAGCAGTCGGTCATCGTTGACAAGGCGATATACAGCGAGGTCAAAAAGGAATTTAAGGCGCGCGGCTGTTATTTTCTTAAAGACGACGAGCTGAACAAGGTCAGAAGGACCATCATAATAAACGGCGCGCTCAACGCCAAGATAGTGGGTCAGTCGGCGCACAGGATAGCTTCTCTTGCAAAGGTCGACGTTCCGGAGGATACCAAGATACTCATCGGCGAGGTCACAAAGGTCGATATCTCCGAGGAATTTGCTCACGAAAAGCTTTCCCCGGTGCTTGCGATGTACAAGGCCAAGGACTTTGAGGACGCTATGGAAAAGGCTGACAGACTGGTGCAGGACGGCGGCTTCGGTCACACCTCCTCGCTCTACTGCGACGAGGTAAAGGAGAGAGAAAAGATAAACGCTTTTGCCGAAAGGATGAAAACCTGCCGCATACTCGTAAACACCCCGTCCTCTCACGGCGGCATCGGAGATCTGTATAACTTTAATCTCGCTCCCTCGCTCACGCTCGGCTGCGGCTCGTGGGGCGGTAATTCCGTATCGGAAAACGTTGGCATAAAGCATCTTCTCAATATTAAGACCGTTGCCGAAAGGAGAGAAAATATGCTCTGGTTCAGAACTCCCGAAAAGGTTTATTTCAAAAAGGGCTGTCTGCCCGTCGCGCTCGATGAGCTTAAAAACGTTATGGGCAAAAAGAGAGCGTTTATCGTTACCGATAATTTCCTTTACAAAAACGGCTATACCAAACCGATAACCGAAAAGCTCGATGAAATGGATATCGTTCACGAGACGTTCTTCGACGTTGAACCCGACCCGACGCTCGCCTGCGCTCTTATCGGCGTCACCGCAATGCGCGCTTTTGAGCCGGACGTTATCATCGCGATAGGCGGCGGTTCGGCTATGGACGCGGCTAAGATAATGTGGGTGCTCTATGAACACCCGGACGCTGACTTTATGGATATGGCGATGCGCTTTATCGACATTCGCAAGAGAGTTTACACCTTCCCGAAAATGGGCGAAAGGGCTTACTTTGTCGCTGTTCCGACCTCCTCGGGAACAGGCTCTGAGGTAACGCCGTTCGCGGTCATCACCGATGAAAAGACGGGCACAAAGTACCCGCTTGCCGATTACCAGCTCATGCCGAACATGGCGATAGTCGACACAGACCTCATGATGAGCGCGCCCAAGGGACTTACCTCCGCTTCGGGAATAGACGCTCTTACCCACGCGCTTGAGGCTTACGCTTCGGTAATGGCGACCGACTACACCGACGGTATCGCGTTAAGAGCGATACAGCTCATCTTCAAATATCTGCCCGAATGCTATGAAAACGGTCAGACCAATGTCAAGGCTCGTGAAGAAATGGCGAACGCTTCAACACTCGCGGGTATGGCGTTTGCAAACGCTTTCCTGGGTGTATGCCATTCGATGGCGCACAAGCTGGGTTCTTATCATCATCTTCCCCACGGTATCGCGAACGCTCTGCTCATCACCATCGTTATGAGGTACAATTCGTCAGGCAGTCCGAGAAAAATGGGTACCTTCTCGCAGTACAAGTATCCGCACACCATTGAAAGATACGCCGACTGCGCGCACATGATAGGTATTTTCGGCAAGGACGACGAGGACACGCTCGAAAAATTCATCGCGGCTATCGAAGAGCTTAAGGAAAAGGTCGGCATAAAGAAAACCATCGCCGATTACGGCGTTGACGAACAGGACTTCCTCGACAGGCTCGACAGCATGGTAGAGGACGCCTTTGACGACCAGTGCACCGGAGCTAACCCGCGCTATCCGCTTATGAGCGAGATAAAGGAAATGTACCTCGCGGCTTATTACGGTACAGAATATAAGGGTTGATCCTTTAGAATATTAATAAAGCCGGTCGATTGGAGACCGGCTTTTTGATTTTGTATTTACTTCTCCAATATCTCCCCCAAGACCTCCAGCATCTTGTCGATATCTATAGGCTTAGGCAGATAATCGTTCATGCCCGCTTCTATGACGCGCTTTTTGTCCTCCTCGAAGGCGTTCGCGGTCATCGCGATTATCGGGATATCCGCAAGCGCTTTGTCGCTCATCGCGCGTATCGTCCGCGCCGCGTCGTAGCCGTCCATTACCGGCATCTGTATATCCATAAGCACAAGATCGTAGCTCCTCTTGACAAGCATATCGCAGCATTCCCTGCCGTTTTCGGCGCAGTCGACTTCAAAGCCCGCCTCGGAAAGTATCTCGGAGGCTATCTCGCGGTTAAGCTCGTTGTCCTCTGCAAGAAGTATACGCTTTCCGCTGAAAACATATTCCTTGGACTGCTGAGGCTCGTCAGCCTTTTCGGTCTTGCCGAGACTCGTTTCAAGCGCGCGGTGAAGATCCGACACGAACAGCGGCTTGCTGATAAAATCGGTAACTCCCGCCTGACGCGCGTCCTTTTCAATATCCGACCAGTCGTATGCCGTCATTAAAATTATCGGAGATTCGCCGCCTACTACCTTTCTTATCTGCCGTACCGTTTCTATACCGTCCATATCCGGCATTGACCAGTCGACTATATAAACATGGAACGGATCTGCAAGATCCTCCGCTTCCTCGGCTCTTACTACCGCTTCTCTGCCCGACATCGTCCACTCGGCTCTCATGCCGATATGCCGCAGCATTCCCGCTACGCTCTGACAGCTGACAAGATCGTCGTCCACGACAAGACTTCTGAATCCCGCAAGCTCAGAGATCATACCGACCTCGCTCGTTCCCGAAGCAATTTTCAGCTCCAGCTCGACGGTAAATTCCGTACCCTTGCCCTGCTCGCTTTTAACGCTTATCCTGCCGTTCATCATATCGACGATGGTTTTCGTTATCGCCATGCCCAGACCCGTGCCCTGTATTCCGCTGACGGTGGAGCTGCGTTCTCTCGTAAACGGCTCGAAAATGGTCTTTGCAAATTCCTCGCTCATGCCGATGCCGTTGTCCTTTACTCTGAATTCATAGACCGCACAGCCGCTCTTTTCGGACGGCTTTTGCTTTACTAAGATAGACACCGTGCCGCCCGGGTCGGTGAATTTTATCGCGTTGGAAACTAAATTTAAAAGTATCTGATTTATCCTAAGCTTGTCGCAGAAGATATCCTCGTTGCTCACGTTGACGGTATCTATAAAAAGCTCCATGTGCTTTGCGTGTATATCCGTCTGGATAATGTTTCTTAGTCCCTGCAATATCTCGGGAAGATTCGCCGGGTGCTCCTCTATCGTCACCTTGCCCGCTTCAATGCGGCTCATATCGAGAATATCGTTTATTAGACTTAGCAGATGATTTGAAGCCTGCGTAATTTTGTCGAGGTAATCGAGAGCGCGGTCTCGGTTGTCGAGGTGGGTGGTCGCGAGCGCGGTGAAGCCGATTATCGCGTTCATCGGGGTGCGTATATCGTGCGACATATTGTTTAAAAACGTCGTCTTTGCGCGGTTGGCAGAATCCGCCGCTTCGAGCGCGGCTTCAAGCTCCTTGGTCTTGCTTTCAAGCTCTTTAGTTTTGCTCTCAAGCTCCTTTGTCGCCTGAGCTATCTCGACCTGCAAACGCTTCTGCGAAGCCATTCGCCAGATAAGCAGTATCGTCACCGTTATGAACGCAAACAAAAACGCTAAAGCTATCAGCACATATATCGGGTGATTATATATGTAGCCGGTAAGCGTGAACGTATAATCGCCAATGCTCCCCTCTACCTCCTCGCGGATAAGCGAGGACAGCTCGCGGCTGTTTACGCCGGAAATGCACTTGTTCATGATAGAAAGCAGCATACTTGCATTGTCTGCCTTTTTGTTTATGCCGTACACCAGCGAGACCGAGCCTAACTGCGAAGCCGACAGGTTATTCTTTTCGTCCTCGCGCAGTATGCTCTCCGCCATGTATGAATAGGCGGGTATCGCGTCCGCCTCGCCTCGGTCGAGCGCGGCAAGGCAATCCGCCATCGTCGGGAAGATCATCACCTTTTTTTCGGGGAAATATTCCTTGATATATTCACTGAGCGTCGGATAATCCTCGGTAAGCGCGAATGTCGAGATCTCTCCCTTATGGTCCGAACGCGTTATCTGCGAAAAGCTTGCGTCATAATAGGACGAGGTTATCGCATAGCCCTCCTGCTCGGCGAGGTAATGATTCTCGGTGTAATCGAGTACGATATCCGCTTCTCCCTGCCTGCGGATACGGTAATAGTCCGCCTGATCCTCGGCTTGTATATATTCATAGGGCAGCGAAATTCTTTTTATCAGCGCTTCAAATACCGCCGGGTAGATGCCGTCGGCCTTGCCGGTCTTTTCGTCAAAATAGGAATACGGCGGGCGGGCGGGGTTTACTAATATTTTAAGCTTCCCTCCGGAATTTTTAAACTCCTCGATAAATTCTCTTTCGGAAGCCGACAGCACGAGATTTCCCGCCGTGTCGGAGGAATAATATTTTTTCTTCAGATCGTTCCTCCAATCGGGAACGTATTCGTCCATAAGCGCGATAGCTTGGTCTATCTGCTCCATAAGCTCCGTATCCTCTTTGTTGGTGCAGATATAAAACGGCGTGGGCGAAATGCTTTCCACCAGCCATTCGTTTTCGAGAGCGCGCAGACTTCCGCTGACCGCCGCGTCGACCTCTCCGCTTTGAAGCGCGCCTGTCAGCTCGTCGTTCGTATCAAAATACACCGGTTCAAAATCAAAGGAATTTTCCTTGGCAAATTCTTCAAACGTATCGTTTTTGGAATTGCCCTCGAGCATACCTATTTTCTTTCCGTCATAGGTGCTGTATTTTCCCGCGATTATATCAGTGCTGCCGGACTTTACCGTCATTATCGTGGAATTGTAGCCGATATTTTTTTCGGAAAACAAAAATTCCATTTCCCGCTCGGGCGTTTTGCTCACACTCGTTACAATATCCACTTCACCGTTTTTGAGCATTTCAAGACAATCCGCATAGGAGCTTTCATAGCCGATATATTCATAGCTGAAATTAGTATGCGCGCTTATCTCCTGCAAAAGGTCGTAGCCGTAACCGCTCAGCTCTCCGTCCTCGTTTCTCTGGTGATACCCCGAAAACTCGAAGAACCCCACACGCACCCTCTGACCCTCCGCAAAAGCCGTGAGCCGCGCCGGAACGCCGCTGAACAGCAGCACCGCCGCGCAGGCTATGCTAATTATCCTTTTTATCATTGTTTTTCCGCGCCTTTCGCTGTTTTTGTATATTTAATTATAACATATAAGCAAACCAAAGTCAATGAAAAAAGATTAAAAAAATAGAGCGTTTTTTTAGTCAAGCAAATTTTACAAAATCAATAAAATTTGAATTTGCGTTTTTTTGTCGGGTCTGATATAATTATTATCAGCGGGGTGATAATATGATTTTCAGCGAAAACCAAAGGGAACGCTATTCGCGGCATTTTGCGCTCGATGAGATCGGGGTCTCCGGGCAGGAAAAATTGAGAGAAGCAAAAATTCTCGTCATCGGCGCGGGAGGTCTCGGGTCTCCGGCGGCGCTGTATCTTGCGGCGGCGGGCGTTGGAACGTTAGGCATTGCAGACGCCGACTGCGTAGAGCTGTCGAATTTGCAGCGGCAGATACTTCACGGTGAAAAGGATATCGGTACGGCTAAGACCGCTTCGGCTAAGACGGCTTTGGAGGATCTGAACCCCGGCACGGAGGTCCTGACATTTCAAAGCTTTGTCGATGAAGCTAATATTGACGAGCTTATAAGCGGCTTTGATTTTGTGCTCGACTGCACCGACAGCGCGGGGACAAAATTTGTGATAAACGACGCCTGCGCAAAGGCGAAAAAGCCCTTTTGCCACGCCGGAGTTATCCGCTTCGGCGGTCAGCTCATGACCTATATCCCCGAAAAAAGCTGCTGTCTGCGGTGTCTTTTCAAAGACCCGCCGAATGAAAGCGATGTGCCCAAGTGCCGCAGCGTCGGCGTTATCGGCGCGGCGTGTGGTGTTATCGGCTCGCTTCAGGCTCTCGAAGCGGTAAAGTACATAACCGGCGCGGGCGGCACGCTTGACAACGAGCTGCTGACCTTTGACGGGCTTAGAATGAATTTCAGAAAAATAAAGCTTCCCCCTCCGGACGAAAATTGTCCGTCCTGCGGAAAATAACAGCGTTCCCCCGCCGAAAAAAAGCGGGGGAGGTTTTTTTACATATCATCGTAAAAATCAAGAAAGGTATGCACCTGCTTGTTGTATTTGAATTTTATAACGGCGTTGAGGTCTACGTTTTCAACGCTTCGGAAAATGTTCATCTCCACCTGCTCGTTGACCTTTTTGAGGTCGGCGATGAGCTGCTTTATCTCCTGACGCTTTGAGACCGGGCGGTCGGGGGAGCAGGTGGTGCAGGTGTCGGTGAAGCGGCAGGCGCATTGGATAAAATGCAGGTCGTTGTAATCACGCCAATGCTTTATCTCGTCCTCGCGGATAAGATACATCGGTCGGATTATCTCCATGCCCTCAAAATTATCGCTGTGCAGCTTAGGCATCATCGTGCGCACCTGTCCGCCGTAGAGCATACTCATGAGCGTCGTTTCGATAACATCGTCAAAGTGGTGACCGAGAGCTATCTTGTTGCAGCCCAGCTCCTTGGCGCGGTTGTAAAGATGACCGCGGCGCATTCGGGCGCAGAGATAGCAGGCGTTTTTTCCGACGTTGTAGACCGACTGAAAAATATCCGTTTCAAAAACCGTTATCGGAATAGACATCGAAGCGGCGTTTTTTTCAATGACCATGCGGTTTTCGGGGCTGTAGCCGGGATCCATCACGAGAAAGACAAGCTCGAACGGGAATTTGTCGTGGCGCTTCATTTCCTGAAAAAGCTTCGCCATGAGCATGGAATCCTTTCCGCCGGAAATGCAGACGGCGATCCTGTCTCCCGGGAGGACGAGCTTGTAGGTCAGCACCGCCTTGGCGAATTTGCTCCATAACGTCTGCTTGAATTTTTTTCTGATGCTCTCCTCGACCCGCTCCGTTATCTCGCGGTTTTCGAGCTTTTCTCTCAGCCATTCGGCATAGCCGCCGCTGAGACTGAGCGCGTCATACCCTTTTTCGCGCAGTCTGAGAGCCGTCTCGCGGCTTATAACGCCTACGCGGCAGTAGATAACGAGTTTTTTATCTACAGACGCTTTTATTATATCGGGCAGGGTCTCGCTTTCAAGCTCGTTCTGCTCAACGTTGACGGCTCCGGCTATATGACCGTATTCAAACGAATAGCTGTCTCGCATATCTATCAGCAGGCAGCTGTCCTTTTCCAATTCTGCCAGCTGCCTGACCGTTATTTCATTTTCCATTAGCTTTCC
Source organism: uncultured Ruminococcus sp. (assembly GCA_947589205.1). Lineage (GTDB taxonomy): Bacteria > Bacillota > Clostridia > Oscillospirales > Ruminococcaceae > YE71. The sequence continues at coordinate 22,457 of CANQCJ010000001.1, forward strand.
TCCAAAAAATTTTGATCCGGCTGCTGCCCGTCATGGGCTTTCCAGGCGCAATCGGTAAATTCAAAATCGGTGAAAACGGCTTTAAAGGAAGAATTTTCCGGGGAACAGGCGTATATGCCAAAGCTTATCTCGCTTCCGCCCTCGAGCAGGTGACAGACGCGCATTTGCTTCCAGCTTTCGCCGTCATCGGAGCATTCAATGCGAAAATCAGCCTCCCGCCTGCTTAATCTGTACCACATCGTTTTGACGTCGGCGGGTATCTCGGTCGTCGCCCAGTCCGAATAGCCGTGGTTGGTGACGACGCTGCCCAAATGACCGAAGCGGTCGTTTTCGTATTCGACCGAGGCTTTCAGCCAGTTTTCACTGTCAAGATAAACGGCTATGCCGCACTGGTCAAAGCGGCGGCGGGCATCTGAAAAGTCGGTCTTAACGACAAAGCTGAAATATCTGTCTATCGTCTTGGTCTGAAAGACCGGGGCGTTGTCGTTCCTGAAATTGTAGTAGGTGCGCTGCCAGATGTCGGTGTGGGGGTTGGTCTCGATGATCAGCGTGCCGGCAGTCACCGTGAGCGTCTTAGGCTCGCGCGTCCATTGGAAATTATGTGATTTGATAAGCATAAATTTTACTCCTTACCTTATTATAATAGCGATCCGCTCTGCGCAAATTTTTCGCACTCGGCGACAAAGCCTTCGGCGGCAGAAACGTCGGCATAAAAATAAAAGTGCGGAAAGCCGGCGTAAAGGCGTTGGGCCGCGTGAGCGCATTTGTAGGTCGTACCGTTGGTTTTTTCTGCCAGAAAATCGCCGCCGCAGTCTTCGCTGTCCCAGTAGTGGTATTCGTGGGCGGCGAGGGTGTGACCCGCTTTGCAAAGTAAATTGTCGCGCTCGGCGGTCAATTTGACATATCCGAAGCGCGAAAGTCGGTCGGTCTTGTAAGCGCGTGAGGGAATAACGCCCGCGCCGCGGTAAAATTTGCCGTTTTCTCCTTGAAATTGCTCGTGCAGGTAAATAAATCCGCCGCATTCGGCGATCATCGGCATTTTTCGCTCGGCGGCTGACCTTATCTCGTCAAGCATCGAAACGTTTTCACTCAACCGTTCGGCGTAAAGCTCCGGGTAGCCGCCGCAGAGGATCAGACCCGCGCAGCCTTTTGGCAAATTTTTGTCGGTCAGCGGCGAAAAAAACGCAAGCCGACAGCCGAGCTTTTCAAGCAATTCAAGGTTTTCGGCGTACTCAAAGCAGAACGCCGCGTCCTTTGAGACGGCGATAAGCGGCTTCGTTTTGGCAAAATTTGCGCGGATCTCGGGCTCATGAGAGCGCGGGGCGGGGCGTTCGCAGGCGTCAAGCAGCTCGTCAAGCAGAATATTTTCCCGCGCAAGCTCGCCGAGACGGCGCAGCTTTTCTTCAATTTCGGCAATTTCATCGGCGGTGACAAGTCCGAGACGGCGGCTCTCGAAAACGATATCGGTTTTCGGCAGAAACCCAAAGCAGCGCGTTCCGAGACGCGCGCAAAGGTCTTTAGCAAGCGGGAGCTGCCGCTCGGACAGGCGGTTGAAGATAAAACCGATAATGTTGTTGGGCTTTTCAAAGCCGAGAAAGCCGCTCATGACCGCGCCGAGCGACTCGCCGATGCCCTTGCAGTCGACGACGAGGACGGCGGGGGTGTCGGTTATCAATGAAACCGAGTGAGCAGAACCGCGTCCGCGCGCGCCGTCATAAAAACCCATGACCCCTTCGATCACAGAAATATCGGCATTTTTGGAATATTCAGCTAAAATATGACATAAAATGTTATCGGCGCAGAAAAAACTGTCAAGATTATGCGCGGGGGTATTGGTAATTTTTGAAAAAAACATCGGGTCTATGTAGTCCGGTCCGCACTTAAACGCAGAAACGCGCAGTCCCATACCGCAAAGCGCGCTCAAAAGCGCGCAGGTGACGGTAGTTTTTCCGCAGCCGCTGTGCGTTCCGCCGATGAGAAAACGCTTCATGTGCCTCCTCCTTTTACCAAAAACACCGGATTTTGTGCAGAAAAAATAGTGTGATCTCCTACACGTTTTGCATTTGTGACTAATATTTGGATAATTTCCGGTTCATCGAAACCGTTTTCGGAATACACATTTTGCAGTTCCGAAATCGTTTCAAGCGAGACGGCTGACGCAACAACGACGGCGTTGGGATTTTTCGCCAGAGCTACGCGCACTATCGCGCTCATTTCGCCGCTCGTGCCGCCAAGAAATACCCTGTCGGGCGGGTCAAGCGCGGCGAGAATGTCGGGGGCTTTGCCGTGGACGGTCTGAATGTTGTCGCAGTGGAATTTTCTGGCATTTTTCTCGGTCAGCGAAACCGCGTTTTCGTTGTGATCGACACTGAAAACCGTTCCCTCGGAGCAACGGAGAGCCATTTCCACCGAGACAGAACCCGTTCCACAGCCGATATCCCAGCAGATGTCATTTTTGGTAATTTCAAACTTTGAAATTATCTGCGCGCGAACCTCCGAACGGGTCATTGGAATCTCTCCGCGCAAAAATTCACTGTCGGGAATGCCGAAACGCGCGCTGCGCTGCGGGTTTTCGTTGAGCACCGCCATGACGCTCAGCTTGGGGTAGTCGCCGTCAGCGAGGGATCCGGTCGTGCCGGAAAAAATTTGCTCGGTCGGGTAGGAAAGCTCCGCGCCGATGTGGGCGGTCAGGCCGCCAAGCCCGTAATCGCAAAGCCTTTTGCAGACGTCAGCCGCGGAGGTCTCGCCGCCGAGAAGAAAAAAAATCAGCTCGTTTTCGGCGCAAAGGCGGGCGATGTTGGCGTTTTTGCCGTGCAGGCTGACGAATTTTGCGTTCTGCCACGGGAGCTTCAGACGGCTAAAAAAGTATGAGCAAGCGGAAATTCCGCAAACGATTTCGATGTCGTGACCGACAAGCGCTTCGGCAATGCTTTGCGCGCCGCTGAAGAAGCCGCTGTCGCCGGTGACGAGGACTGCGGCAGTGGAAAATTTCATAGAATTTTCATTAATTATTCTCAAAATTTCCTGCGGCTTCCAAGCGCAGAAAACGTTTTCGGAACGCCGATCCAACGCGTCCAGCGCGCGCTTCGAGCCGATCAGCAGGTCGGCGGTCTCCGCCGCGCGAACGGCTTCGATCGTCATGTTATCAGCGCTGCCCATTCCGACCCCTATAATATAAACCTTCATAATACCCCACCATTTTTTATAATTTGCACAATTTCATCAAAGGTTTTGCCACTCTCCTTGGGCGGTTTGACGGAAAATACAGGTATTCCGCAAATTTTAGCCGCTTCGATTTTTTCCAAATAGCCGCCCGCCGCGCCGCTCTCTTTGGTCAGCAGGATCTCCGCACCGCAGGATCTGATGTGTTCGCAGTTTTGCTCAACGCTGAACGGTCCGATCCCGGTCAGGATATGATTGCGCGGCAAACCGAGTTGAACGCAGCTATCAACGAAATTTTCGTCCGGCAAAACGCGGATAAAAAGACGCTCCTGAAAATTTTTTAACGCAGTGAGCGAGGAAAACTGCCTGCTGCCAAGCACACTTAGTATCATTTTATTTGCAAAATCGTTTTCGTTAAGAAATTCCACCAATTTGGAAACGCTTCCGAAAACGTTATCGCTGTAAGATGGCAGCATATCTCGAACAAGCCTGAAGTGCGCGACCCCGAGCCGTTCGCAGACGGAGTTAATGTTCTCGGTGACCTCAAAGGCATACGGGTGTGTTGCGTCGACAATAAGCGAAAATTTTTCGCGCACCATAAGGCGTTCAATCGCCGGAGCATCAAGTTTTGAGTTTAATATTTTTATATTTTTACTTCTCGGAAGAAGTTCAACGCCTCGGTCGGTAGTGACGCTGACGGCTGCTTCAATATCATTTTTATCACAAAACTCAGCAAGCATCCGCCCCTCGGTCGTGCCGCCAAATATCAAAATTTTAAACATCTTTATAGCCTCGTTCGGTGACAAGCCTGCCGTCGATAATTTTGGTCTGCGAGCTGCCGATAAAGACGGTCGTGAACATATCCGCAGGGCAGCTTCTCAACTCAGCTAATGTCACTGCGGCGCTCTCTTCCCCGCTTCTTCCAACGTTTTTAGCATACCCGCACGGGGTATTTGCCGGCAGTATTTCAAGCAGCTTATCACAGATGATTTTAAGATGATTCGGTCTGCCCTTTGAAGCGGGATTATAGATCACAATGGTCATGTCGGCGCGTGCCGCGTACTCGATGCGTGTTAAAATTTTATCCATCGGCGTAAGCAAATCCGATAAGCTTATCACCGCAAAATCGTTTGTGAGCGGCGCACCAAGCAGCGCGCCCGCGCTTAATGCGGAAGTGACTCCGGCAATAGTTTTCAGTTTAATATTTTTATATTCGATCGCCAGCCGATAAGCGAGAGCAGCCATTCCGTAGACCTCGCTGTCACCGCTGCAAATCAGCGAAACAGTCATTTCTGTTGATTTTTCCAACGCATAGCGCACACGCTGAACCTCTTGACGCATTCCTGTGGAAAAATAAGTTTTTTCCGGATAAATTTTCCTCATCAGCTCTGTGTAGACGGTATAACCCACAATCAGATCGCTGTTGGCGATAACGTTTTCGGCTTCTATCGTCAATCCCTCGCGGCTTCCGCAGCCGATACCCACTACATATAGCATCAGAACATTTTCCTTTCAAAATCTATTTCGATCGGCAGCTCGCAAGCCGCCACCGTTACGCCGCGCCCGACAGATTTTTTTACTATCGGCGAAGTGCCGCTAAAAAACGCTGCACTGCGTTCGCAAACGTTATCGCAGCCGGTTTGTTTGAGCACAAATTGCGATGACGAGAACTCGCCGTCGACGGTCATTAACTGCTCGGCTGAATAAAAATGACGCTCCAGCGAATATTTTTCGCAAAATTCGATCAGACCGGGTTCTGACGATTTGATGTCAATCGAGGTCACTGCGAAAATTCTTTCGGGATCTATACCGTTTTTCATGAATATTTCGTGAACAAATTGTTCGATTTCAGCGGCGGTTACGCCTTTTTTACAGCCGATTCCAACAACGATATTTTTTGGTATAAGCGTCAGTGTGACCGAAAACGGTTTCGTGCTTTTGTCGGCGGTTATACAAATTCCTGTTCGGCAGCGTTCTGTCGCGGAAAGCTCCGAGGGAAGGGCACTATAGGGATAATCGCTTTTGAAACCGATTTTTTCTCCGTCAAGCACCGCAGCCGCAATCGTTTTCGCTGCCGCAAGATCTGTAATTATAAGGGAATTTGCTTTTGCAAAACTGTCTGGCGAAAACCTTTTGCCGATGTCTGTAGCCGTGGTAATTACAGGTACTGCGCCCAATTTTTCTGCAATTATTTCCGCAAAACGGTTCGCCCCGCCGAGGTGTCCGGATAGTAATGGAATCACATATTTTCCGCGCTCATCTATTGTTATGACAGCCGGGTCGGTCGTTTTGGAAACGACAAACGGTGCAATGCTGCGCACCGCTATACCCGCCGCAGTTACGAAAACGATTGCGTCAAATTTTTGAAAAATTTCCTTTGTCAGCGCGTTGATGTTTTCAAACGTTTTCGCTTGCTCGTCCGATCTGCGGTAAAAGCAAAACCGTTCGATCTCAAAGCGTTCGCCAAGCTCACCGCTGAGCTTTTCCGTCAGCCTCCGACCGTTTTCGGTCAGGCTTATCAACGCCGCCCTCATGGCTCACCCTTGCGGAAACCCGTTGAAAATCCACGGTCATAGAGCTTCGAGAGTTCGTGATCCTCGCCGAGACAGCCGCCCACAACGATCAGCGCGGTTTTCGTTATCCCCTTTTCCCGCGCCCGAGCGTGCAGCTCTGACAGCGGACACCTTATTACAATTTCGTCCGCCCAACTCGCTTTGTAAACGACTGCGGCAGGCGTTTCGGGCGCGTAACCCCCCGCCATCAGCCGCTCTGTCAGCTCGCCGATCATTCCCGCGCTCAAAAAAATTACCATCGTTGCGCCGTGGACGGCGAGAGCCTCGATTTTTTCACGCTTGGGAACCGGCGTTTTGCCTGCCATTCGCGTGATTATCACCGTCTGCGAGACGCCGGGGAGGGTGTATTCGGTTTTCAACGCGGCTGCCGCGCCGCTCATTGAGCTTACTCCGGGACAAATATTGTATTTGATCCCAAGTTTATCCAACCTGTCAAACTGCTCCCGTACAGCTCCGTACAGCGACGGATCGCCGGTGTGCAATCTAACGGTATTTTTTCCCAGAAGCTCGGCTTTGTTTATGGCATCTATTACCTCATCGAGCGTCATGTACGCGCTGTCGAGCAGCTCGCATTCCGGTTTTGTGAACCTAAGAAGCTTTTTGTTGATGAGTGAGCCGGTATATATTACCAAATCAGCGTTTTCCAGCAGCCGCTTGCCGCGCAGCGTCAGCAGATCCGGCGCGCCGCAGCCCGCACCGACAAAATCAACCATTTTTCCTCCTGTATAACAAAAGCTGCCGGCATAAAACCGGCAGCCTTGAAGCCTAATATCAGTTCGGTATTTTATTTCCGATTAGTCCTTCTTCTTAGAAACTACCATCGCAGCTCCGGCAAGTACGAGACCGATTGCGCCGAGTGCCGCAGCAGCTCCGGTCGCAGGGTTAGCGTTAGACGCGCCGCTCGCAGCGGAAGAAGCAGCAGCCTTGCTCGAGCTTGAAGAAGCAGCAGAGCTTGAGCCGGAGGCTGTAGAATCAGTCTTGCTCTCAGAATCTGTCTTGCTGGCGTCGGTATCGTCTGCGCTGTCGTCGGGCTTAGAAGAATCGTCCGGCTTGTCATCGGGAGGAGTTACAGGCTCATCGTTGTAAACGAGGTCTACAGAGGTAACAACGATGTTGTAACCGCCGATAGACAGACCCTCATCGCCTATAAGGCTCCACTCGTGGAATACGCCGTCATCATCGGTAGCGTCCATAAGTGCAACTTCAACGGTCTTGTCAACGCCGTAAGCGTTTCCTTCATCGTCATAAGCGATGTTGTCCTCTCCGCCGTAGTAGAGACCAAAGAGGTAAGAAACTTCCTCACCGTCGGGGGTCTTTCCGTCATAGAAGGTGTCTACCTGTCCGTTGTGGAGGTGGATAAATGTGTTCCAAGTATCGCCGGTGTTGCCCTCAACGTCAAGATGATAGGTAACTACGAGCTTCTTAGAGCCGTCCCAAGCGTAATCGTCAAGTCCGAGATCCTCTGCGGGAATGTAGAGAACGTTCTCTCTTGCGCCGGTAGAAAGCGTGTTGCTCCAGATGTTGTCGGTAACTACATCATCGCCCGGCTCTTCGCCCTCTCCCTTAGAAAGCGTAACGCCTGTTACTTTGAGGTTGGTGGTTATTTCATTGGTCCAATCCTGGAGCCATACCTGTGCATATTCGCTGTCAGCAGTGAATACTCCGGACATATCATAAGTAAGCTGATACTTTCCGTCAGCGACCTTTACGAGAGTGTAGGGCTTAACGCCTTCCTGGCAGCTCCACTCATTCTGGTTCCAACCCTTACCGACATCGTTAGTTCCAACGCCGCCGGCTACCCAGTTTTCTCCGGCAACGCCGGCATCAAATGCAGCATCGTCCATTTCGATATCGAATACCGCAGTTGTGAAGCCTAAAACATCGTTGATATCCTGGAAGTAACCGATCTTGTTTCCGTCCTTGTCCTCAACATAAAGCTGAGCGCTGAAGAGCTTCGGGTTGTCAGCATTGCTGATGTACTCCGCAGGAATGGTTACAGTGTCGCCGATCTCGGGAGTATCGCCGCTGTCGGGAGTTGAAGAATCATCAGGTGTCGAAGAATCGTCGGTAGCAGAAGAATCCTCGGTGCTGCTGTCGTCTCCGGGAGCTGCGGGTGTGCCCTTCTTTACGGTAACGAGGGTCTCGCCGTCTTTTCCGAGGACCTCAACGCTGTTTACAGTGTACTCGGTCTCGTTGTAAACCTGGAGCCAAAGCTGTGCATATGTATCGCTCTCAGCGAAAGCGGGATCTGTGCCGAGGAGAGTGATGTCAAATGAACCGTCCTCTTTCTTAACGGCTGTGATAGGCTTGTCAGTGCCCTCCTGCGGTGTCCACTCGGTAGCAGCCCAGCCGGTAGATTCGGAGTTGTATCCGACTCCGCCGCCTACCCAGTCGCCGGCAGCATACTTGTCAGCAAGCGCGCCGTTAAAGGTAACGTTGAACTTAGCTCCGTAAACGTCGGTATATGCAACATCGGTAATGCCGTTGTCAGCAAAAATTCCGGCTTCGCCCTTAGCCTCGTCGCCCTTGAGGACAACGGTAGCGGGGTTCTCTACGTTTACGGTCTTGTCAGCGGGAGCATCGGGAGTGGTGTCTCCGCCGGAAGCCTTGTCAACGATCTTTACGTTATCAAAAATTATGGAATTTCCAACGCTCATCAGGTAGTAACCGGGATCTCCGGCAGCCTTTCCGTCAGCAAGCGAATACTCCCAAACGCCGCCCTCGGGAATGGTATATTCGTTCTCGGTCAAAGTAGTCCACTTGTCGTCCATCTTGCAGAGCTGGAAGGTATCAGCGGTATCAGCGTCGGCGGCATCGGAATAATGCGCGGTAACAACGAGATACGGATCCTCTACCTTAGACCAGTCGATATCGGCAAGCTGGATCTGCCAAGCCTGATAGCTTACGTTTTCGGTATTGCCGAGAATGTCGTTCTTTACGATCTCAACATCGTTAGCCTGACCCTTAACAGCACCGTTAGGATAGTTAAGCTCGAGAACTACGTTGTCGTCAGCGGATACGCCGACCATGGCAGCCATAGAACCAAGTATAGCAGCAGCTGAAAGTCCGGCTAAAATCTTAGTTGCCTTCATTTTTAATTCCTCCAATTATCAAAATTTTTCCAAGTGTATGTAATTTGAGCGGGGCGAATAAGCCCACTTTATGCCCATATTAATTATGATAACATTATATCACAAGTTTTTCAACTTTTCAATAGTTATTTTACACAAACAAATATAAATTTAACAGTGCATTTTCCACAAATTAATATAATTATCCCGCCTGCCCGGCATTTTCGGGCAATTCTCTGTATGCTTTTACCAATTTATCCTCTTCATCGCTCAGGCTGTACCTGCCCTCGTTCCCGAGTGACGGGCTGCTCATTCGTTCGGCTTTAAGGCGCAGGATCTCGCCGCCGCAGACGCAGATTATATAGTAATCGTCGCCCTCGCAGACGATGTGATAAGGCGATATGACGATCTTTTCGCCCTTTTTGCGGTCGTTTTCATCGCTGTAGATCATCTCGACCTCTCTGTCGTTAGCGATAGCTTCACTGATAACGTCCACAACGCCGAACACCCCGTCGTTGGAGGATTTCGTACGGTTAGCCACATAGATAGTCCGTTTAAGCCCCGCCGCCTTGTGCTCGCTCGTAAGCGTCTGAAGCTTTCTGATAAGCTCGTTAGCTCTTTTTATCGTAAGATATTTCGATGAGGCGCACATATTTGCAAGAATTTTAAGCTCCTCATCGTCAAAAAGTCTCTGCGCCTTGTAGTAGGCGTTCGAGTGACCTCTTTTTGTCGTTTCTATCCCGAGACCGGCGTCGCAAAGCGTAGCTATATCGTCATAGATCGTTTTTCTTTCCGCCTTTATATCCATATTTTTCAATATTTCAATAAGCTGATTACCCGTTATCGGATGATCTATATCCGTCTGCCGGTCAAACATCTGCTCCATTATAAGAAGCTTCTGTTTCTGTTTTGATACTCCTGCCAAAACAAAAAAACCTCCCTGCTCGGTAGCTTTTCAGCCCTTCCCCTTGCCGACTCTTTTAACAGAGCCGTCGGGCGAAACGATCACCGTGCTTTCAAGAGAAGCGCGAAGCGAGCCGGTAACGGCTGCGCGGTATTCGTTCCTCAACGCTTCCCTTTCCGCCTTTTCCTCATCGGTCAATTCTCTTTCGCGGGAAACGGCGGTAAGCTCGGATAATCTTTTAAGCTTTCTGCTCTCCATAAATTTTTACTCCTTAATGAACGTAATTTCGGGCATAAAAATACCCGTACCATACGCTCCAAAAAAGTCCCCGCATTATATTCAAAACGCTTTCAAACCGGACGGCTCTCCGTATCGGCAATTTATAACGCCGAAACCGTCCAAGCATTAAGAACAAGCGGCACGCCTTACACAACAGCGCGTTAGAGATCGAAGATCAGATGTGAGATCTAAGGTGTGCGTCTGCGGCGCATTTTTATAGTTTATCCGCCGTGCGCGAGCCTTACTTCAAAATCCTATTATCTGACCTCATTCACCGTTCGCTTTGCAAGTATAATTTTTGGACTTTTATGATTTTTCTCTTTTATAGATATATGTTTTTTTAAAGTAAAGTCCAAAAATACCCCCGCGTAGCTTTGGTGTAATATATTATAACATACTTTTTATTCCTTTGCAAGGTTAATTTTGCACAAAGTGTCCGATTATTTTCCCTCAATTTACACAAAAATGTACCGTTCGCCGCCATTTTTGCCGAACATTTGTACTTTTTACTAAACGAGCAAACATTTGTTTGTATAGTATTCACAAACTTTTGTTCGCCCTCTTGACGAAAGCGATTTTTGAGATTATAATAATAATTAGAAGAACACACGTTCTTTGAAAACAAAATCTTTAATTGACGAAAGGAAACTGCCATGGAAAAAAACGAAAGAAACGAAAGCTTAAAAAGCATAGCCGCGCTTGCCGACGAGTATTACACGACAGCGTCGCGGCTGGAAGCGCGCATAGCGGAGCTTAAGAAGCAGATGTCGGCTCACCCCGCCCCGGACGAGCTTAATTCTCTCAGACGCCGCCGCGAGCTGCTTATGACCGAACGGCGCGAGCTTATCTATACCGCCTGCGAGCTGTCGCGTCTCGCCGCGCCCAAACCGCCCACCCCCAGTCTTGCAAGGCGACAGTCACAAGACGCTTCCGCTCGGAGGTGCGGCTTATGAATTGCAGCAGGAGAGATTTTGAAAAAAACAGCGCGCTTATGAAAAAATTGATCGAAAAACAATTGACCGAACGGCAAAAATGTTATATAATAATGTATTATAGAGACCAAGCGACCATGAGAGATATCGCCGCAAGGTACGGCGTAAATCCCTCGACCGTCAGCCGCACGATAAAGCGCGGCAGACAAAGGCTCGCCAACACGCTTAGTCTCATCACCGGAGGTCAGTAGATTTTATGGATATACAACGCTTTGTAAACGAATATGCCGAGAGCAATATATCGAGATTCCATATGCCCGGGCACAAGGGACGGCTTATCTGCGGCGCGGAGGGCTTCGATATTACGGAAATTTGCGGCGCGGACAGCCTATATGATGCCGACGGCATTATCGCGCAAAGCGAAAACAAATGCGCCGAAGCATTCGGCTCCGCCAAGACCTGCTACGGCGCGGAGGGCTCCAGCCAGACGATAAAAGCCGCGCTGCTCATGCTAAGGCGGTTTTTCGGCAGGGATATAAAGCTGCTCTCCTCGAGAAGCTGTCACCGCGCGTTCCTTGACGGCTGTATGCTTATCGGCGCAGACCCGATATGGCTCGGCTGCGAACGTGATATGCTCTGCAAAAGCGATGTGACCCCCCTTGACATCGAGACCGCCCTTGAAAGGGAGCGCATCGACGCGGTGTACATAACCTCGCCGGATTATTACGGAACGCTTGCCGATATAAGGGCTATAGCCGATATCTGCCATGCTCACAAGGCTTTGCTGATAGTCGACAACGCTCACGGGGCTTATCTGAAATTTGCCCCGGGGCGTTCCCACCCGATAGATAACGGAGCGGATATAGTCTGCGATTCGGCGCACAAAACTCTCCCGGTGTACACCGGAGGAGCGTACCTGCATATCTCAAATACCGCCCCTGCGGAGCTTATCCCCCTTGCAAAGCCCTGCATGGCGGCGGTCGGCTCGTCAAGTCCGTCCTACCTGATACTCGCTTCGCTCGACAGCTGCACCGATATGCTCTATAACGGCTTGCCGAAAAAAATTTCGGCTTGCTGTGAACGCGTCGGCAGGATAAAAGAGCTTATCAAACGGCGCGGACTAAGCGATATATCCTCCGAACCGCTCAAAATCACCCTCGGCTGTGCCGAAGCAGGTTACAGCGGCGTGCAGGCCGCAGAGCTTATGCGGCAAAACAAAATGGAGTGCGAATACGCGGACGTTCGGGCGGTGGTGCTTATGATATCGCCGTTTAACGATGAGGAGGACCTTGTACGTCTGGAAAAATTTATCCAAAGCTTTGAGATAAAAGAGAGCATCGTTAAAGCTCTGCCGAAGCTGCCGAAAGCGCTGCCTAAAGCGATGCCGCTCAGAGAAGCCATGCTCGCTTCAAGCGAAAGCGTTTTGACAGAAGCCGCCGAGGGGAGGATCTGCGCCCGCCCCGCGCTGAGCTGTCAGCCGTCGGTCGCTGTTGCAATGCCCGGAGAGGTGATAACTCATGAGTGTATCGCCGCGCTCAAGGGCTTGGGGATAGAAAGAATAGAAGCTGTAAAAAAAATTTAGTCAAAGCTATAGCTTTTTTATTATTTTCGTGTTATAATAGTATAGGACAATAAAAAAATTTCCGACAAAGGAGAATATAAATGAAACTTGTTTATGCTATAGTCAATAACGACGACAATTACGCCGTTTCAAAAGGGCTGCTCAAAAAGGGTATTCGCGCGACCAAGCTTGCGTCTACCGGAGGATTTCTTTCGGCGGGGAATACTACCTTTATGATCTGCTGCCGCGACTGCGAGGTCGATACCGTTATCGAGACCTGCCGCGAGCATTCGAGGAGGAGAAAGCAGTACGTTCCCTCCTCGGCTATATTGGAAAACACCGGCGCGGAGCAGGCTTACCCGGTCGAAATAACTATCGGCGGCGCGACTATTTTCGTCACCGATATAGAGCGTTTTGAACAGGTATGAAACGCATCGGCGTAAATCAAGAGGCTCTTAATATCGTGCGTTCGCTTGCCGAAAAAGGGCGCGAACCGCATTCGATGCTTATTTGCGGCGAACGCGGCAGCGGCAAGAAAACGCTCGCTAAGGATATCGCAAAAATTTTGCTTTGCGAAAACGGCTGCGGCGTCGGCTGCGATGAATGTCGGGTATGCCGTCTTATAGAAAAGGATTCCTTCCCCGACGTTATGACTTTGCAGGCTCCCGAGACGGGGAATATCAAGGTCGATGAGATCCGCGCGATAGTTTCTCAGGCTTCGCAGACGCCGACAGAGGGACGGTTTCGGGTTTTCATATTAGCCGACCTTGACCGCTCGGTGCAGACGCTGATACAAATACAGAATATCCTGCTAAAGCTGATAGAAGAACCCCCCGCTCACGCCGTTATAATTCTCACCGCCCGCTCAAAGGAGCTTTTTCTCGATACCGTCGTCTCGCGAACGCTTCAGCTCAGCGCCGAAGAACCGACCCCAACGCAGACCGCCGCCTTTTTGATAGAGAGCGGCTTTGAGCGAATGGACGCCGAGCAAGCCGTCTGCCGCTGCGGCGGGAATATCGGCAGGTGTCTTGAATACTTAAACGACAAGCAGATAAGAGAAAACGCCGAGAGCGCGCTCAAAGCGATGCAGGCTCTTGCAAATTCAAACGAGCTGGAGCTTTTAAAAGAGCTTACACTGATAACGGGAAAGAAAAACGGCTTTATCAATACTATGGGCTTTATTCAAAGGATCGTGTACGACGCGCAGAGGATACGTGCCGGACTGCCGGTGAATTATCCCTTTTCCCAAAAGCTTTGTCAAAGGATAGGCGAAAAATTCAATGAAATAAGGCTTGTTGAAATATATGAGACGGCGGGCGAATATTCAAAGCGCGCGGCGGTGAGCTGTCAGCTCATGCCGCTTGAAAACGCGCTCGCAGCTCAACTTTTTGACCGGAGGTAATTAAAAAATGGTAAAATATATAGGAGTAAGATTTAAAAAGGTCGGGAAGATATATTATTTCTCTCCCGGAGAGCTCGATATAAAGCTTAACGACAAGGTTATCGTCGAGACGGTGCGCGGCGTCGAATGCGGAGACGTGGTGCTTACGGACAAGGAGATAGACGAGGCGGAGCTTAACGCGCCGCTTAAAACCGTTATCCGCATAGCGACCAAGGAGGATATGCAGACGATAGAACGCAACAAGCAGAAGGAAAAGGAAGCTTTC
>CANQCJ010000002.1 GCA_947589205.1 uncultured Ruminococcus sp.
TGCAGTGAGAATTGCTTTTTATAAGCGACTCCTCCGTCTGCCTAAGGAGGAGTCGCTTATAAAAAGCAATTCTCACTGCATGACCTGCGGTACGCCGATTTTAAAGCGCGATCTTATCCCGATACTAAGCTGGTGCTTGCTTAAAGGAAAATGCCGCGCCTGCGGCGCGCCGATAAGTCCGCGCTACACCGTCGTCGAAGCGCTCAACGCCGTCGGCTGGGTGCTTATCGCTATGCACTTTGACCTTATGAACGATATTCTTTGGTGCGTGATAAACTGTCTGTTATATTCCGCGCTTATCGTGGTTTTCTTTATGGACTGGGACACTCAGCTTATTTCAAACTACGTCGTCATCTTCATAGGCGTCCTCGCCGTTATCGAATTTTTACTATGCTCAAAATTCAGCAGGCTGACCCTCTCCGACCAGCTTATCGGCGCTGCCGCGGCAAGCGCTCCGCTGCTTATCATCTGCCTTGCTTCAAAGGGCAGAGCAATGGGTCTCGGCGACGTTTACCTTATGGCGGCGGCAGGCTTGTTTTTAGGCTATGTGAAGATACTCGTCGCGCTTGCGGTAGGCATCATCACCGGCGCAATAGCCGGGCTTATACTCAAGCACATAAACGGCGAATCTAAATTCGCCTTCGGTCCGTGGCTCTCTGTCGGTATCCTTACCGCCATGATCTTCGGCAATGACCTTGCGTATCTCTATATGTACATAACCGGTCTCGGTGAGCTTATCCACGGCGAAGAGTTCTACGAACCGACCTTCCACTTTGAACATTATTGATATTCTTCTCACATTTCTACATTCGCTCAAAAAATCCTCCGAGTTTTCCGCTCGGGGGATTTTTTCAGCAAGCAACGCTGTTGAACGCTGCTTGTGAAAGAAAGGAGTTGTTATTCAAGTACTATTCCATATTTTTTTCTAAGCCCATTGATATGATCCTGAGTGAGTGTGCAGCTGTCATAAGCCCATACATCGGGGAATATATCGTTAAGTGCATATTTGTTACCGCCGATAAATGAGATCGTCCAAGATCCATCTGCCTGCTTAGTTAAAGTTACAGTTGCCTGATTGTATTTATTTCCTATGCTTAGCGTAGACGAACCATCACCATTATCCTGAGCCGAAACGATTCCTTTATCAGTTTCAGGATCCGGAGCGGGTGTTGAAACTCCATTTGCACTGAAAGATTCAGCGGGCTGAGGTTCGGACGGGAGGTGAAGTTCATTCGGATTTGAAGTATGCTCTTCGTTGTAAACATAAATATGCTGTCCGTCACTTACGCTGCCGTAATTTTCCCCGAATAACCACGCATCATTGCCTGCGCTGTTTTTAAAATAAAC
The DNA here is from genome assembly GCA_947589205.1 of uncultured Ruminococcus sp. GTDB lineage: Bacteria > Bacillota > Clostridia > Oscillospirales > Ruminococcaceae > YE71. The sequence continues at coordinate 1,348 of CANQCJ010000002.1, forward strand.
ATTAAATCCTGCATTCGGTTCAATAATCGTTCCGTCCGGATTTTTTAATCCGGAGAAAGTGATTTGAGCTGTAGAGACTTCCGTACCCGGACTTAAAGTGTTATCATAAAAATTGATAGTATTAGTAGCGTTAACGTATTCGGCATCGCCCGTGGGTTCGGTCCTATAACTCTGGTAAGCTGTGGTGTCTATCGGCATAAGGAAGTGGATATACACCGTTTTTAACGTAATAACTTCGGGAGCAGGCACCGGAGTTTCTTCAACAGATTCCGTCGGCGTTGATTCTGTCGACTCTGATTCTGTCGGATCTGATTCTGTCGGATCTGATCCTGCCGAATCAGGAGTGCTTGACGGGGGTGGTACCTCTGTCGAATCAGTAGGTGCTTCAGCAGGCGGGAGAGTTACCGGGGGAGCGGCAGGAGCAGAGGCGTTTTCAGTAGGATTTGTAAAGAAGATCCATATAGTGTTATCGCTGTTAGACGGATCGTCATTGTCTACAAAGAAATCTTCTATCTTGATCCACGGCTCCTGATCTACGTTGATCTTAGATTTATTTTGAATATTAAGGAATTGGAAAGTCTCCGCATAGTTATAAGGCTTATCCATATCCGGCTCAAAGCCGTCCCTTGCATCGTTAGTTTTCATAGGGTGACCATCCATAACTACCGTCATGGATTCTTTTCCCGTTGCCGTCGTTCCCGAGATCGAGAACTGGAAGTCATATTCATCGGTGTTTATCGTTCCCGCGGGGGACGCCCATTTCGACTGGTCGTTTATATTTTCAAAGTCGCCGCACCTTACTCTGCCGCGAGCGCCCTTTTTGCTCGATTCGCGCGTCTGATTGCTCAGTACGATAAAATCAGTAAAGCCGCGGTTAGAATCTATATCGGCTGACGGTACTTTGTAAGGATCGTCCTCGGGGTTTTTAGTGCAGACCACCTGAACGACGGTCGCATAACGCAGTCTTCCGTTCAGATAAGTACCAAGCGTTATAGCCGCGTCCTCTTCGCCGCTCTTGTTGGTGATGTTTACATACATCTGGTTAGCCGGATTCATTATCATTGCAATAGCAGTCGTTATAATGCCCATGAGCATCAGAACTACTATAAGCTCAACAAGCGTAAAGCCTTTTTTCAAATGTTTCATTCTGATACCTCCTTATACCGGCGCGTTGTAGTTAGACGTTATCGTCTTGTCTTCATGTATAGTGAACGCAAGATGTCCCGTAGCTGAAGCAGCAAGAAGATCGTTTCTGACTATCTCAGTATACTCGAAAGCAAATCCGTCTACATTAAACTCGATCGTCATGTAAGAACCGTTTGATGAAAAATTAGTATCACCCTCGTTGTTGAAGCCGATGATGAAGCCCTGCGGAGAAGCTGTGGTCGGATTGCCGGACTCGTCAGCCTCCGTCTCAAACTCATCAGCCTCGCCTACGCCGAGTATAGAATGTCTGTACAGATTTGACGAATGCTTGTAGGGGTTATTATTAATATCGCCCTCATAGATCGCTCCGCCTGTTGTTTTGATCGTTATGTCTACCGAGCTAGCCGATTCGTTTACTATACTTATCTTATATTGCTGTTTGTCCTTGTCGAAGGTACAGTCGGTCGCGCCGAGAGGCACGCTTGAAAAGGTTTTCAGCTCAAAGTTGAAATCACTTCCGTTTTGTGCCGATTTTACCGCGTTGTACTCGGTGATGTTGCTCAGCTCAAACAGCGTGCCGCCGTCAGGCTTTGTAAAAACTGCCTTATGGCTGCCATAAGCGCCATTATATACCTCAACTCCCGCAGCAGATGCTCTTTCAACTGCCTCCTGCTGAAGCGTCAGCTCATAGTCTCGGCGGATATTTCTCGTATTGTATTTTATTGCGGCGGAGAACGCCATCGTTATAGCAAGCGTCATTGTTGCGAAAACAGCTAACGCTACTACGACCTCGACAAGCGTCATGCCGTTATTGTTTTTCTTCACGAGTTATAACCTCCTTCATCAATACTCATAGTATTGTATGGTAAGCTCGCCCTCAGAATCATCAGATGCGTTTTTAGCTTTTACATGATTCAGAACAGAGCCTTCAGCTTCTCTGACTTCCTGGATCATACCGGACTTTATATCGTTAGGGCATTTAAAGGATCTGCAGTTTACCTTTCCAAACCATATCGTATTCGAGCCAATAAACTCTACATCGGCATTAGGTCCGTAAAGTAAAGATTCGATAACTATAGGACCGTTACCGGATTTGAATATATATTTTGAATTGTCGGGAAGAAGTATCATAGAGTAGTTTTGAATGCCGCTATCGGTAAAGCATTTACCATATTCGGTTTTCTCACCACTGTTTTCAAAATCGTTTTCGGTAGGTTCTTCAAAAAGCTGAGGTATCGACAGTCCGCTGTGCATTTTTAATATCGGAGCAGTATCAGCTATTATCATTTTTTGGTTATTGCGTTGGTATATATTAATAATCGGATTATCGTCCGCAGCCGGCACGGTATAGTGATATTTATTGACTGCATCTTCGGGTTTAAGATAATAGCATTTATTAAGATCATTAGGATCGTAGAACATAAAGTATACATAATGCGTTTGACCATCGGGTACTTCGGATCTGTCTATTCTGTACTTGGCATAGTTTAAGTCATCACCGATCGGCAGACAGATAACTATATCACTGTCGGTAAGTTTTATATAATATTTATGAGTAGTATCACCGGTTACTTCATCAGGTGTAAGTCTTACACTCTTTTTGACGATCTTTATAGTATTATCGCCGTCATAATCCTCAGCCACACCGGAGGTAGCAAGAGTATTGCCCATAGCCTCCGCGTATTTATCGGAGATCTCCATAGCTGCTTCTTTAAGGTCAACTACGGTTCCGTCTTCCTTGGTCATTGTCGCATCATAAGCAGAATCGTGGAACATCTGGTTAGGAGATGATTCCTTATACATATTAAGACCTTTTCTCTTTGAATCGGTTACATTCTGTGCGGGATCATATCCGTCCTCGGGAAGCTTATTTCTCTGCTTGTTCGGATTAATGCTTGTGCCATACTTTTCCGTATCAGCTCTCTGTGCTCCGGTCTCAGGGTCGATTCCACTGACCTTTATAAAATCGTTGGGGAATGTTCTTCCGTTAAGATCGCTCGACGGTGTTATATCGACTATTTTTCCGCCTGATATTTGAGCAACGCCGGTCGTTTCAACAACGCTGCCGCTATTCTTGCCATAGTAAATTTTTCCTTTTACATAAAGACTTCCGGTAACGGTTATACTTGAATTTAAAAGATAAAGGTCTCCCTCAATATAGCAGTCGCCGTGAATGATAGGTCCGGAATTATTGCCGATATCAATTACAACGTCACCGTTCTGGAAATAAGGCTGGTCTCCGGTGTAAGAGTAGAAATTTCCATAAAATCCGAAATTATCATCAGTACATCCGCCGCCGCCCTGCATAATGAAAGGCGAATCTTTAAAACCTTCATATATTACAGCTTTCTCATCATTATTAGTATTTCCGTTTATTGAATAGGGGATCTCGCCGAAATAAGCTCCGTGTGAATACATATCTATCGGGCGTCCCTCTGAACCTATTTTTAAGGTATTCATAGAAAGCAGCAATTTTTTCTTAGCATAAACATAACCGTCTTTGTTTGACAGCTCTGATTTGTTATACTCCTCAACATTGGCATAATCGTCGCTGTTTTTTCTGTATATATTGGTCTTACCTACCGTTGTCTGTATCTTTGTATTATTGTTAGCAGACGAGATATAACCATCGACTGTCAGAGTAGGTGCCTGCTGGAAGTAATCTGTATCATGATAGTAGTAACGATCCTGCAGCGGATCAGTAGGATCTATTTCATTTACATCCTTCGCAAAGTTTTTATTGGTAACATCGTTCATCGACGCACCGGTGGTATTAAAAAGGAAATTATATTCCGAGTAGATATGACTGCGGTATTTTCCACCGTTAGTAACGCCGATCCAAGAATAAGTCGCACTCGGATCTTTTTCGAGATAGATGTCGCCATCGACCGGCGATGCAATACCGGAAATAAGATTACCGCCGGAATTAGCAGAAAGCGTATTTGACGGTATGTTCGTCAAAATGGGGGTCTTTTTAAAGCAAATGCTTGCTGTTTCTGTTTTTCTTCCAAAGGTGCAGGTCGATTTGACCTTGATATAAGAGCCTTGCTTGTAAAGGTTTAAGGAAACATCGCCGTAATTGCTTTCAAAATCAGTGTCTCCCTCCATAGAGATACCGATAACATATGGATTCGTCTCATTATGACCCTCCGCAAGCGCAGCAAGATCGTCATAAAATTCCTTGCCGGTCGGAGGGATCAGATCGCCGTCTGCGTTTTCAACTCCGTCGCTTTTAGGCACATAGTGACCCATAAACTCCGTCAGGACCTTTTCGGCGGTAACCTTCGCCTGAGTTTTCTGAACGTTTTGATTTGATGCCTGCATCGTGGCATTTACAGTAGCGAGCGTCATGGTAGCCAGCGCCATGCACACGAGGGTCATGCAGACAACTGCGAGCAGAACCGAGCCCTGCCGGTTGCTGCCGAACTTTTTCTTCATAAAAACCACCTTTCCAAAATTTCAGTAAATATTTTTAATCAATTCATAACGCGTTATGGTGCATAAGCACCATAACTACGATTTTTATTGCTATCACTCAGCCGCAGTGTCGTTTGCCGCTTCAGCAGCAGCGGCATCTATGGCAGCCTCATACTCTTCTAAGCTCAACATTTCGCGAGCCATTATGAAGTCGAGGGTCATGCTTCCTTCTAACTCGGTGTCGTCATTGTTTTCGCCGATGTCTGAGATAGAAAGATCGTTTACGACAAGACTTCTATGAGAATTTGTGTTAAGGTTGTCGAGGAAGGTAAGCAGATCAGCTTTCCTCGCATTGAACGTAAATTGCATCGTATAATTGTTGAGCGCTCCTATCTGGACCTGGTCAACAGTCTGTTCGGCGTTGGGATCGGTTCCGAGCGAATCGAGCATATTGTCAAGATCTGTGCTGCTTGAATAAGGATTGAAAACATATCTCGGTATAGATATTGATGATATTTGTGTGATTGCGAGATTAAGGTTGTTGATCTCCTGACCTGCCTGATCCTTGTTTACGTCAAACTGAGTCTGTACTTCAGTCATAGCCTGATGCTGAAGCATTCTCGGATAGAATATAGACGCGACGTCTTGGGATTTTGCATAAGCGGCGTCTACCTCATCGGGGAGATTCTTTTCGTCCTCCACCTGCTGTGAAAGATCGGTAAGCTCCATCTCTTTGGAATCGAGCGTTTCACTCGCAGTGTTTACAGCTTCGATCGCAGGCTTGATGAAAACTACTATACCTACTACCCAGATCAATACTACAAGTACGCCTATGAGGATCAATTTATCACGCTGATTAAGTTTCATTATTATTCAGCCCCCTCTTCTTCAGTATTAGTCTCGACCGGAACGTCCTTGAGATAAAGCGTTATCGAAGCTATAGTAACAGGATTTCCGTCTTCTCCGGTTCCGGTATATCCGCTGTAGGTAACGTCTGCGAAGTATCCCTGATCTATTATCGTCTTGATGAAATCATTCGCGCTCTGACGTTCGGGAAGCTGGATATTTGTGAGAACGACCGAGCCGTCGCCTCTTGAGTAGCTCATACTCCTGTAGGTGAGAGGATCTCCCGTCTCGGGATCTACAAGATTTTCCTCGATCTTATCGAATATCTCTTTCTTGATTATCGGCAGGGCGTTGAGATTGTCCTTACAGTCAGTGACATAATCGGTATATTCGTTTGCGACTAACAGATAATCGTGCAGCTTCTGGTTTTTCGCAAGTATCTCTTTGCACTCGTCTATCTTTGCCTGTGTCGCGGCTATATCCTTTTGTATGCTGCTCTCGCGCAGATTAGCTATAAGCGTTACCGCGCCGATAAGAAGTACCGAGACCGCTACCGCAACGCCGGCGGTGATAAGTATACCCGTAGAAGCTCCGCTCGACTTACCGGTCGCCGCGTCTACCTCGAGGAGGTTGATACGCTCTGTCTGCTTGTTTTTCTTGAAGAGCGCGCCGATAGCGTTGGCGAAGATAGAGAACTCAAAGTTTTCATATCCGGAGATCTGCTGCGGAACGCTCAGCGCCGAAGCCTTAACGTCGAGAGAATCGAGAGCGTCGACAAGCTTCATGTAGTCGCTGATCTTACCGTAAAGAACGACGTTTTCGAGTCCGTGTCCGCCTCTCGCCTTGTTGAACTGCTCCATACGGAAGATGTTCTCGCTTAAAGCCTCTGTAAGGTATTCTTCCGATTCGTAGTCCTCCTGCGAAATAGGCTCATATCTTGCAAACGCCATCTGTCCGTTTTCAAAAAGGATAAGTCCCAAGAAGTTGTCGTCTACCTGGCAGACAAGCAGCGGCATCTTATCGAGATTGGTCTTGTCGGCAAGCACTATTCTCGAAATGGAGTTACAGCTTATATTTACCGAACGCAGGCTTATCGACATTATAGCGAACAGCTTTCTGTAGGCTTCGACTATATTTGAAGGGCAGGCGGTAGCGAGTACCTTTACCGAACCGGGATTATCCTCTCCGGCTTCGCCTACTATAGTATATGAAATAGAGTAGTCGTCGGTAATACCCATTTCCTGCTGCATCTGGTTCTGGACCATATTAAGGAAGTCGTTTCCCTTCGCCTTGGGAACAACAAGCTCTTTGAAAACTATGTTGCTCGAAGAAAACGTTACGACCGCTTCCTTATCCATCATAAGCTCGGCTTTTAGGTTTGTGAGCAGCAGATCCGAGAGTCCGGAAAGGTTTAGCACCTCTCCGTTCATTATCATATCCTCGGGGATCTCAACGCTCAAGGATTTTTCGATCCTTATCTTGTTAGAGGAGTTGTCTCCCTTAACAATATTGACTTGTCTGTCAGTAATATCAAACGAAAGCATTTATTCCTTCACCTCAACTGTAAATTATTTTTTGTGGTAATTTTTCGTCCTTACGAATTTTCGAGTCCTCCGATACCGCCGTAGAGAAGCGGGAATATTCCGGCAAGACAGATTCCTATTGCAAGACCCATGATAATTATCATCAAAGGCTCGAGCAGCGAGACCAGACGCTTTACCGCGGCGTCAGCTTCTTCTTCATAGAAGTCGGCCGTCTTTTCAAGTATCTCGTCAAGCGCTCCGGATTCTTCACCAACGTATATCATAGAGGTGAACATTCCCTCGAAAATTTCCGTTTTCGTTATGGACACCGACATAGGTGAACCCTGCTTTACCTCGTCGACTACCTGTATGAACATTTTGTCGACGTAGCTGTTTGAAAGTACCGAAGATGAACGTTCAAGTGATTCGACCATAGGTATACCGCTTGAATAGAGCGAGGAAAGCGTTCTTGCGAAGCGTCCTTCGTATATCTTTACCATAAGCGGTCCTACCGACGGCATCTTTATCTTCAAAAGGTCAAATTTTAGCCGTATATCAGGCACTTTGAGCGCGTATCTGATAACGAGGATTATAACAACGAGTGCGATAACTAATATGTACCACTTTTGCTTCAAAAAGTCGCTGAACTGGAACAGCGCTCTTGAAAGCGGCGGCATTTCGTCCTCGCTCATAAGTCCCGCGAACGTAGGCATTATGAACGTGAACATTCCTATAACCATTACTACGGTGAGCACGCCTAAGATTATAGGATACATCATGGCGCTTTTTACCATGTTCTGAGTCTTGTTCTGATTAGCGTAGAAGTCGCTTAGACGCTGGATAGTCACATCGAGGTTGCCCGAGGATTCTCCCGCGTCCACCATGCTTATCATGAAGTCGGGGAAGCTTCCTCCTCTGTTGAGCAGAGCTTCCGTTAAATTGCTTCCCTTGTTTACGTCCTCGTAAAGGGCGAGCCACACGGATTTCGCGTGCTTATTCTCCTCTTCCTTATACATGATGTCGAGAGCCTTAACGATCGTAAGTCCCGATGTAAGCATCGCGGCAAGCTGACGGCAGGAAAATGAAAGCTCCTTCGTCTTGAACTTGTATATACCCTCCTGCTTGTTTTTGCCGAGCGCTTCACTGGTGCTTATCAGGAACAGACCCTGCTCATAGATCTTTTCCTGTACCTGCTGCGTGTCCTCAGCCTCGATAACACCTTTTATAGTTTTACCGGTCGAGTCCTTCGCAACATAGCTGAAATTACTCATAGTTGTAGTTACACCTCCACCTGTTTACACATTTTGCCAAAATGCTCGTTAAATTGCCGCCGTTCACTTATTGCTGAGCTATGTGCAAAAGCCGATAAAATGCACATACGGCGGCAAAGCGGCGGACGAGTATCCCCATCACGAAATTCTCACAAAACGTATTTTATAATATTATAACATTTATTTTCGATTTATTCAAGCACTATTAAAAAATTTCTTTTCATCGCTTTTAACAAAATATATGTTCGACTTTTATTCATCTTTACCAAAACTGACGAGACGCCGAAATTTTGGTGTTTTTTCAAAGAATTTTTTGTTAATTTGCACAAAAAACAAAGCCCTATTCCTCAGCCGTTTCTTTGTCTATTTTAAATATGAACGGGTGCTTTTTCTTATAGCGCGTATAGCTGAACTGATACAGCGCGAACAATACCGCGAGTATCGCCGCCATACCGACAGCCGCGGCGGTCTTTATATCCGCGCCGAAGCCGTCCATGAGCCAGCGGCAGGGATAGTAGAGAAGATAATAAAATGTTATCCAGATGCTGTCCATGTCGTTGGGATTGTAAAGTATCACCGGCGCAAAGTATGCCGCGAGCATTAAAATAAGCGTTATCAGCACCGGTATCATATCCATGCTTTCATAAGCCGCGTGTTTTTTTCCGTCGTCGAAAAACACTCTGCCGAGCAAAAACAGCATTATCGCCGCAGCCGCGGCCGAACCGGTCACATCGTCCACCAAAAAGAGCTTGAAGCTCTCGGCGTTCGGCGGCAGAAGAGAAGCTATTACCCAGAACACCGCCTTGCCGATAACGATACCCACCGCGGCCGTGCCGTAAAGAAGCAGCAGTCTGAAGCAAAAATATTTAAAGCCCTCACTGTAATCCATAATTCAGAACCCCGCGTTTTCCTTTATTATAACTACCTTTATTCTGTCCGGATCTCTCTGGTATGCGCTTATAAGATAATTGCAGCATATCCGTGCGCTCGATCTGCAGCCCGCGCATATCGGCGCGTCCGCGCCTTTGGCAAGCGACACGCATTCGCCGGTCTTGGCGCAGGGGGTATCGCAGTCTAATCTCATGGTGTTCGGCGGAGCCGCCTGCGTTTTAACGCGCTTAACGGCTTCGTCAAGGTCCTTTACGATCTTGTTCGCGCCGACGACTACTATGACCTTATCCGGACCGAACGCGACAGCGGCTACGCGGTTGGAATTTCCGTCAACGTTGTAAAGCTCGCCCGTTTCGGTCACGGCGTTAGCGGAGGTTATATAAGCGTCCGCGCTGAAGGTGTCCCGGTAGATCTGTTTTATCTCCTCGGGGGTCTGCGCCTTGCTTCTGTCGAGGAAATTATAATCGCCGCAGCTCATAAGATCGGCTATCCCGGTCTCTTTAAGCGTAACGCTTCCGCCGCAGCTTATAGTATCGCCCTTTTTGAGCAGGCCTCTTACTATTTCCACCGCCTGTTCAAAATTATCCGCTTTGAAGGTCTGCATATTGTTTGCCTCCAAAGCCCTTCTCGTCCGTTCGATCTTAAGATCGAGCGTTTTTTCAGCATTCTTATCCATTTTCTTCAACGCTCCTTTTTTATTATTCGGCAGTCTGCGCTCCCTTTTTTATAAGCTCGAGCGCAAGCTCTCTCAACGCCACGTGTTCTTTCCTTTCAAGCTGCGGATCTTCCTTTATTATCCTGTCAGCCGTCGCCCTCACGAGCTTCATCTGCTCTATATCCCGCGCAAGGTCGGCGATCTTGAACGGCGGCAGTCCGTGCTGCACCGTTCCGAAAAAATCTCCCGGTCCGCGCATTTTAAGATCCTCGTCGGCTATCCTGAAGCCGTCATTCGTGCGGCAGAGTATCTTCATTCGTCTTATGCAGTCCTCCGATGTGTTGTCGGTTATGAGTATACAGCAGGACTCCCTGCCGCCGCGCCCTACTCTTCCGCGAAGCTGATGGAGCTGCGCAAGACCGAAGCGGTCGGCGTTCTCTATTATTATAAACGCCGCGTTCGGCACGTCTACTCCGACCTCAACGACCGTGGTCGCCACAAGGAGCTGCGTTTTCCCCGATTTGAAATCGCTCATCACCCGCGTTTTCTGAGCCGCGCTCATTCTGCCGTGCAAAAGTCCGACACTGTAATCGGAGAAATCCTCCTCCGCAAGCTTTTTGGAATAGCTCTGCGCGTCGATAAGCTCTCCGCCGTTGTCGTCCACCGCCGCGCAGACTATATAACCCTGCGCACCCGCATCGAGCATAGGCTTTACAAAAGCGAACACCCTTTCGCGCAGACTTCCCTTTACCGCGTAGGTCTTGACCGGCTTTCTTCCGTTCGGCAGCTGTTCTATCTGCGTTATTTCCATAAAGCCGTAAAGTATCTCCGCCAAGCTCCGCGGTATCGGCGTCGCACTCATTATTATAACGTGCGGGTCGACGCCTTTTTCGCTGAGAGCCCTTCGCTGCTTTACGCCGAAGCGGTGCTGCTCGTCAGTTACGACGAGAGCCAGGCTTTTAAAGCCGACCTTTTGCGAAAACAGCGCGTGAGTGCCGACGGCTATGTCAAATTCGCCGTTTTCTATGCCCTTTTGTATAAGCGATTTGTTTTTCGGCGTAAGCGAACCGGTCAGCAGCGCTATCCTTATCCCGGCTTTTCCGAGAACGCTTGAAAAGGTATCGTAATGCTGCTGAGCGAGTACCTCGGTGGGCGCCATAACGCACACCTGACAGCCGTTTTTTACCGCAAAATAAGCCGCCCCCATAACCGCCGCCGTCTTTCCGCAGCCGACGTCTCCCTGAATGAACCGCGTCATGCGTTCGCCGCTGCTCATTCCGTCAACGCAGTCGTTCACCGCTTTTATCTGGTCTCCGGTAAGCTCAAACGGCATAAGGCGGGTCAGCTCTGCCATATCAAAAAGCTTTCTGTCCATTACTCGCGCCGCAAGCCGTTTTTCGTTCCTCCTGCGGTAGACAAGAGCTAACGAATAGACAAGCAGCTCGTCAAAAATAAGTCTTTTGCGCGCCTGCTCAACGCCGTAAATGCTTTTTGGAAAATGCACGTTCTCCCATGCGTATTCCAGCGAACAGCATTGCAGCTCGTCATGTATACGGCGCGGCAGTATATCCTCCAAGCTGCCGTCGCAGACAAGCTCGAGCGCGCTTTTGACCGCTTTTCTGACCGTTCCCTGCGACAGCCCCTCGGTAAGCGGATAGACCGGCATCAGCAGGTCGGGGGTATTCGCGGGGTATATCTGCGGCGCGCTCATTTCCTTTCGCGTAAGGTTTCCGGTCATTTTCCCGTAAAGCACATAATACTCGCCCTCTTTGAGGTTTGCAAACATATATTCCTGATTATAGAAGATCAAGGTGATATCGTCCGTATCGTCGGTAAACACCGCCTTGCAGACAGTCATGCCCTTTCTTATCCTCGCGGGGGGAAGCTTCTGCACTATCCTGCCCCTTACGGCGACAGGCTCGTCGGAAAACCGAATATCCCTTATACGGTCAGGCGCGGTCAGGTCTATATAATCTCTCGGACAATATTGCAGCAGGTCGTAGACCTCGGTTATGCCGAGCTTTTCAAAAAGCTCGGCTCTTTTCGGTCCGACGCCCTTTAGATATTTTACGTTTTTTAAAAGTCGTTTATCCATATAAAATTACCATTTAGAAGCTATATGTAAGAGGCAAGAGTCGGAGGTTAGAAATAAGAGGTAAGAATTTTGTCTTACCCCTTAACAGTTTTTAGAATTTCAGCTTTTTGAAGCGTTCCATCGCTTCCTTGGTCCTCTCTGCGTCTCCGAACGCGGTAAGTCTGAACCAGCCCTCGCCGTTCTTTCCGAAGCCCGCTCCGGGTGTGCCGACGACGTTCGCTTCTTCAAGAAGCTTGTCGAAAAATTCCCAGCTTCCCATTCCGTTGGGGCATTTGAACCAGATATACGGAGAATTTTTTCCGCCGGTATATTTTATGCCCATCTCGTCGAGCGCGTCCGCTATGACCTTAGCGTTGCGCTGATAGTATTTTATATTCTCGGCGGTCTGTTTAAGACCCTCCTCGCTGAACACAGCCGCAGCCGCGCACTGTACCGGATAGGAAACGCCGTTGAATTTTGAACCCTGTCTCCTGCCCCAGAGATCTGTGAGCTTTACCATGCTGCCGTCGCCTGCTTCGGCGCAAAGCTCGTCGGGTATCACCGTATAGCCGCAGCGCATACCGGTAAATCCAGCGGTCTTTGAGAGCGAGCACATTTCGATAGCGCAGTGTCTTGCGCCCTCAACGGCGAAAATGCTCCTCGGTATCCCCTCTTCGGTGATAAACGCCTCATACGCGCTGTCGTAAATTATTATCGCGTCGTTCTTTATCGCATAATCTATCCAAGCTTTAAGCTGCTGCTCGGTGTAGACCGAGCCTGTCGGATTGTTCGGCGAGCAAAGATAGATAAGATCCGCGTGAACGCCGCTGTCGGGCATTGCGGCAAAGCCGTTTTCCTCGTTTGAATCGGCAAAGATCACTTTTCTGCCGTTCATTCTGTTGGTGTCCACATAAACGGGATACGCCGGGTCGGTTATAAGCACCGTGTTGTCGTCTCCGAAAATATCCACGATATTTCCGCAGTCGCTCTTAGCTCCGTCGTTTACTCTTATCTCCTCCGGCTTTATATCCACGCCGAAGCTCTTGTAATATCCGCTTATCGCTTCTTTGAGAAAATCATAACCCGTTCCGCTGTCCTCATAGCCCTTGAAGGTCTCCTTGACAGCCATTTCGTCCGCGCCCTTTTTCATAGCGTCGATAACGCACCGCGCTATCGGCTGAGTTACGTCGCCTATACCCATTCTGATAATATCGGCGTCCGGGTTTGCCGCCGCAAAGGCGTTCACCTTTTTGGCGATATTGATAAACAGATAATTCTTTTCAAGCTTTAAAAAATTTTCATTCAGATGTGGCATTTTTTTCTTTTCCTTTCATTCATTATATCAGATAATTACCGAACCGCCGAATACCGTAACGGCGTCTCCGGTCATATAAACGGTGTCCTCGGTAACGCGGATCTTCAGATCTCCGCCCTTGAGCTTTACGGTTATCTCGTCGTTCATCTTGCAATAGCCGTTGAGCACCGCCGCCGTTGCCGCAGCGCACGCTCCCGTTCCGCAAGCCCACGTCTCGCCGCTGCCGCGTTCCCAGACGCGCATTTTCAGCGTGTGCTCGTCAAGCACCTTGATAAATTCCGCGTTTACTCTTTCGGGGAATATCTCGTTGTATTCAAACGCCCTGCCGACCGTATCTATATCCAGCTCGTCGATGTTGCTTTCCATAAACACCACCGCGTGAGGATTTCCCATAGATACGCAGGTTATATTGTATTTTTCACCGTTTATCTCGACCGGGCGGTCTACTATCCTGCCGTTTTCGTCAGGCTCTAAGGCTACCGGTATCTCCTTCGGCGCAAGTATCGCCCTGCCCATGTTGACGGTAGCTCCGTTGACCTCTCCGTAATGTCTCGTGAGCTTCAGGCTTATTATTCCGCTGAGCGTTTCGATAGTCATATCGTCCTTATCGACAAGTCCGTTGTCGCGCATGAATTTTGCAACGCAGCGTATGCCGTTTCCGCACATCTTGCCCTCCGAGCCGTCAAGATTGAACATTCTCATCTTGCCGTCGGCTATCTTGGAACGCTGTATAAGTATAACGCCGTCTCCGCCTATTCCGAAATGGCGGTCGCTCAGCGCCAACGCAAGTCCCTCGGGATTGTCTATGCGCTGATTGAAGCAGTTGAAATAGATATAGTCGTTTCCGCAGCCCTGCATTTTGGTAAATTCAAGTCTCTGCTTTTCGCGGCGCATATTGTTTATATCTACTATTTCCGTCGATCTTTCGGTATATTTTGAACGTATCGAAGCGGCTATCGCGTTGGCGGTATCTATGGAGGTAAGGCAGGGGATATTTCTTTCCACCGTTTTTCTTCTTATCTTAACGCTGTCGCGCTGAGGACTTCTTCCCTTTGAGGAGGTCGAGATAACGTAGGATACCTTTCCGCTTTCTATGAGCGTAAGAGTATTTTCCTCCGCTTCGCCTATCTTTGCTACCGCCTCGCAGGGTATGCCGTGCTCTGCAAGCACCGCCGCCGTTCCTCGCGTAGCGTATATCCTGAAGCCGAGATCGTAGAACGCCTTAGCCGTCTGCGGTATCTCGCCCTTGTCGGTGTCTCTTACGGTAATGAGCACGCCGCCCTCAACGTTGAGCTTATATCCCGCCGCCGTAAGTCCTTTATATAACGCCTCTTCAAGGCTGCTTGCAACGGCGAGCACCTCTCCGGTGGATTTCATTTCCGGACCTAAATGGTTGTCGACGTCTATCAGCTTTTCAAACGAGAACACCGGCACCTTTACCGCAACATACGGCGAATTTCTGTAAAGACCCGTACCGTAACCCATATCTCTGAGCTTTTCGCCGAGCATACATCTTGTCGCAAGATCCACCATCGGCACTCCGGTGACTTTTGAGATATAAGGTATCGTTCTCGAAGAGCGCGGGTTTACTTCTATTACATAAAGCTCGTTTTCGTTTATCAGATACTGGATATTTACCAGTCCCATGGTCTTAAGCGACACCGCAAGCTTCTTTGAGCAGTCGATTATCCGCTCGATCAGCTCGTCCGAAACGTTCCACGCCGGATAGACCGCGATGGAATCTCCCGAATGCACTCCTGTGCGCTCTATATGCTCCATTATTCCCGGGATAAGTATATCCTCTCCGTCGCATATAGCGTCTATCTCCAGCTCCGTACCCATAAGATACTTGTCGATAAGTATCGGATTCTCTATCTCCTGCGCCAGGATTATCGCCATGTATTCTTTTATGTCCGCGTCCGAGAACGCTATTATCATATTCTGTCCGCCGAGAACGTAGGAGGGTCTCATAAGCACCGGATAGCCTATTCTGTTAGCCACCTCGAGAGCCTCCTCGCAGGTCATTACCGTAAAGCCCTGCGGACGCTTTATTCCGTGCATTTCCAGCAGCTCGTCAAAGCGTTCTCTGTCCTCCGCCGCGTCTATCGAATCGGGAGGAGTGCCCATGATATTGACGCCGTTCGCCGCAAGGTGCTTTGTAAGCTTTATCGCCGTCTGACCGCCGAACGCCACCACCACGCCGTAAGGCTTTTCAATGTTGATGATGTTCATAACGTCCTCGTTGGTGAGCGGTTCAAAGTAAAGTCTGTCTGCGGTGTCGAAGTCGGTCGATACCGTCTCGGGGTTGTTGTTTACTATAACAACGTCGAACCCGTGCTGCTTTAACGCCCACACGCAGTGAACGGAAGCGTAGTCGAACTCTATGCCCTGACCTATTCTTATAGGTCCCGAGCCGAAAACTATCACCGTCTTATGACCGGTCTTGTTTTTGGCGATAAACTCCTCGGCTTCGTCCTCGGTATCGTAGGTAGAATAGAAATAAGGCGTCGCCGCGGAAAATTCCGCCGCGCAGGTGTCTACCATTTTATATACCGCCGTGAGCTTCTTTTCTATCGGCTTTCCGGTAAGGCGTTCTATCACCTTGTCGGTATAGCCTATCTTCTTGGCGGCTTCATATGTCTCAAACGAAGCGTCGCCGCCCATGAGCTTTTTCTCTATGTCGATTATCTTGGTGAGCTTGTATAAGAACCATTCGTCGATCTTGGTTATCTCGTGTATCTCGTCAACGCTCACGCCGCGCCTTAACGCCTCGTATACCACGAACAGTCTCTCGTCCGTGCAGCAGTAAAGCCTGTCGTGAAGCTCCTTGTCGCCGAACGTCTCAAATTTAGGCGAGATAAGGCAGTCGTGACCTATCTCCGCGCCGCGCACGGCTTTCATTATAGCCTGTTCAAAGGTCGTGCCTATAGCCATTACCTCTCCGGTAGCCTTCATCTGCGTACCGAGATCGCGCTTTGCATAGACGAATTTGTCGAACGGCCATTTCGGCAGCTTTACTACCACATAGTCGAGCGCGGGCTCAAAGCAGGCGTAAGTCTTTCCGGTAACGGCGTTAAGTATCTCATCGAGCGTATAGCCTACCGCGATCTTCGCCGCGACCTTGGCTATCGGGTAGCCGGTCGCCTTTGAAGCGAGCGCGGAGGAACGCGAAACTCTCGGGTTTACCTCTATTACCGCATATTCAAAGGTATCGGGATTGAGCGCGAACTGGCAGTTGCAGCCGCCCTCTACCTTCAGCGTATCTATTATTTTTAAAGCCGCCGAACGCAGCATCTGATATTCCTTATCCGCAAGCGTCACGCAGGGCGCAATTACGATAGAATCTCCGGTGTGAACGCCTACCGGGTCGAAGTTTTCCATCGAGCAGACGGTTATAACGTTGCCCTTTGAATCGCGCATAACTTCAAATTCTATTTCCTTCCAGCCCGCTATGCACTTTTCTATAAGCACCTGAGTTATCGGCGACAGATAAAGTCCGTTGCCGGCTATCTCGCGCAGCTCCTCCTCGTTGTTGACGATACCGCCGCCCGTTCCGCCGAGCGTAAATGCCGGGCGCACGATGAGCGGATAGCCTATCCCCTCGCTGTTAGCAAAAGCCACCGCGTCCTCAACGGTATTTACGACGAGAGACGGTATACAGGGCTGACCGATAGACTGCATGGTGTCCTTGAACATCTGCCTGTCCTCCGCCTTATCTATTGTCACGGGATCCGCGCCTAACAGGCGAACGTTGTTCTTTTCAAGAAATCCCTCCTTAGCAAGCTGCATGGAAAGGGTAAGTCCTGTCTGTCCGCCGAGAGTTGAAAGCAGACTGTCGGGGCGTTCCTTCTTGATTATCCTCTTTACCGTCTCGAGAGTGAGCGGCTCTATGTATATTTTATCCGCCATGGCGTTGTCGGTCATTATCGTCGCGGGGTTGGAGTTTACAAGTATTACCTCGAGACCCTCTTCCTTAAGGGCGCGGCACGCCTGCGTTCCCGCGTAGTCAAATTCCGCCGCCTGACCTATAACGATAGGTCCCGAGCCGATAACGAGCACTCGTTTTATATCTTTATTTAAAGGCATTAAATAGTCATTCCTTTCGCAAATTTTTAAGCAGCCGTTTTCTTCAGGATCTGTGCTCGTCTATAAGAGCCGTAAATTTGTCGAACAAAAATCCCGTATCGAGCGGTCCGCCGCAGGCTTCGGGGTGGAACTGCACCGAAAAGGCGGGCATATAGTCATAGCTTACCCCCTCGCAGGTGCCGTCGTTGGCGTTTATAAACGACGCTCTCGCTCCCTCGGGAAGCGACGAGCTTATTACCGCATAGCCGTGATTCTGACTCGTTATGTATACTCTGCCGGTCTCCTGCTCCGCCGCCGGCTGATTTGCTCCTCTGTGTCCGTATTTGAGCTTTTCGGTCCTTGCTCCCTGCGAAAGAGCGAGAAGCTGATGACCCAGACAGATGCCGAAGGTCGGTATGCGCATTTCGCAGAGCTTTTGTATTTCGCCTATTATCTCAACGTTCTCCGCCGGGTCTCCCGGACCGTTCGAGAGCATTATGCCGTCGGGTGCAAGCTCCTTTATCCTCTCGGCCGTCGTGTAAGCCGGCACTACCGTTACCTCGCAGCCGCGCTTTACAAGCTCTCGGCAGATGTTTCTTTTTGCTCCCAGGTCAAACAGCGCGACTCTGCGCTTTACCTCCCCCTCGGGAGAATATACCGTTTCCTTATCGCAGGTGGTATTTTTCACCGCGCCGACTATTTTGTAGCTTCTCAGATCCGCAAAGCTCAGCGCGGTGCCCTCGGTCACGATCTTTCCGTTCATAACGCCCGATTCTCTTACTATCCTTGTGAGCGCGCGGGTGTCTATCCCGTAAAGACCCACTATTCCGTTATCCTTTAAAAAAGTGTCAAGAACGCCCTCGCATCTGAAATTGCTGGGTTCCTGACACTGATCTCTTACGATATAGCCTCTGACCTGCGGACGAGAGCTTTCAAAATCTGCGGGAATAACTCCGTAATTTCCGATAAGCGGAAACGTCTGAACAACGATCTGACCATAATAGCTCGGATCGGTAAGCGTTTCAAGATAACCCGTCATAGCAGTTGTAAAAACAATTTCTCCGACCGTTTCGCCTACCGCGCCGAAGCCCTTGCCCTCAAATATCGTTCCGTTTTCCAATATAAGATATGCCTTCTGCACCGTTCGATTCCTCCTTATACGCACTTTTTCATACTATATTATAACACATCGGCGCGGCTTTGTAAATAGACTTAATAAAAAATTCACGGAAATCAATTCTTGATTTTCTCAAATCAGAACGCTTCGCTTTTTAGATGTAAGAGGTCAGAGATAAAGGAGCACCTACGGTGCGATTTTTTCAGATTCGTCCGCTTTGCGGACTTCATTGTATGATCTCTGATCTCCGACCTCTCCCAAATCAATTTAGTAAAAATTTTTCAGCTTTCATCAGCAAGCCTTATGATCTCCGCGATGAGCGACTTGAATTTCGGCGCGGTGCGGTCGGCGGTCTGCTGGACCTCCTCGTGAGTGAGTATATTTTTGCTTATCCCCGCCGCCTGATTCGATATGCAGGATATCCCGCAGACCCTCATACCGGCGTGGCGCGCGGCTATCGCTTCGGCGGCAGTCGACATTCCAACGGCGTCCGCCCCGAGCGTTCTTAACGCCCTTATCTCCGCGGGAGTTTCAAAGGACGGTCCGGTAAGCTGCGCGTAAACGCCCTCCTTAAGCTCTATGCCGAGCCTCTCGGCGGCGCGCTTTATCTTATCGCGCAGCGGCTTATCGTAAACGCAGCTCATATCCGGGAACCGCGTTCCAAGCTCGTCTATGTTTTCGCCTATAAGCGGATTAGGCGCAAAAAGCGAGATATGATCGGCAATAAGCATAAGATCTCCCGCCGAAAAGCTCTCGTTTATCCCGCCGGAGGCGTTTGTAAGTATAAGCGTTTTCGCCCCGAGCATTTTAAGCAGTCTCGCAGGCATCACCGTGCTGCTGACCGGATAGCCCTCATAGCAGTGCACTCTGCCCTGCATCACGGCGGTCTTTATATCCGTTCCCTTCAGCGTTCCGAAAACGAATCTTCCCTTGTGTCCGGCTGCCGTTGAGACCGGGAAGCCCTCTATATCCTTGTAGTCGACAATATCTGTAACGTCTATCTCCTCGTCCGCAAAAGCTCCCAGCCCCGAACCTAACGTAAGCGCAGCGGACGGAACAAAGTCCGTTTTGCTCCTTACGCTTTCATATGCTTTTTTAAGCCTTTCATATGCAATACTCATGGCCCTTCCTCCCCGATAAGAAATTTGTTTACTATATTATACCACGGAAAAAGGATTATGTCAATCTTCAAAAAGCCTTGAGAAAAACTTTTTGCGGTCCGCTCCGCTCGGGCGGTTGAACCGACCCATAAAGCGCAGACATTCATAGTCGCCTTTAGCGACCTTGTTGACCCGTTCCTCACAGCTGAGAGTAACGTCAAAGCCCGCTTCCTTCATGAGCTGTTCGCCCATATCGCCGCAAATGCCGTACGGATAAGCGTATGTTACCGGGGTCATGCCCGACTGCGACAGCAGCTTCTGCGCCTGCGTCACGTCGTTGTACACCGCCCGGCGGTAATCCTCCTCGCTCTCGCCCGCCATGCGCCCCGCTCCCCGGCGTTCGCCCAGCTCGTGCATATCCCACGAATGGTTCGCTATCTCGCAGTAACCGCTCGAATACATCGTTTTAAGATTGTCTATATCCATATAGGAATACACCGGGCTCGGCTCAGCGCCCTCGGCAGCCGCCATGCACCACTGACCTACGACCGAAAACACCGCCTTTACATGATATTTTTGCAGAAGCGGCAGAACATAGTAAAAATTATTATAGCTCCCGTCGTCGAAGGTTATGACTATCGGCTTTTCCGGCAGCTCTCCGTCCGAATCGACAAAATCCTCAAGCTCCGAACAAAATACCGGCTTATAGCCGTTTTCAAGAATGTACCTTATATCCTCCTCCAGCTCCTCGACCGTGACCACATATTCCCCCGCCGCGTCCGGGTCGTTTCTTACGCTGTGGTACATAACTATAGGTACGCTCACCGCTCCGCCGTCGTCGCCGGCGGCTTTAAGCTCTCTGACCAGCCCGGAGGAGAGTATCGCAAGAGCCGTCAGGACCGTAAAAACCGCCCATTTATTTATCCTTAACGATGCAAACACATCTCATCAGACCTTTCCTTAAAAGTATCAATTACAACAGCTCTTATAATTTTATGATGAAAAAAATTAAATAATACCAAAAAAATTGTGCATTTGCTCTTGTAATTTTATATTATTTATGATATAATTGTATTATACTAATTTTCTCGGAGGTAATCATTGTGAAATCTATCCGCTCGCGAATAATGGTGGCAATGCTCGCGCTGGTGTTCTGCACCACGGTGGCGCTTTCCGCCATTTTCATATGGTATATCCGTGCGACAGTCCGCACTACCCTTGAACAGACCATGCAGCCGCTCTCTATGCGGACTGCGAATAATTTTAACTACAGCATAGAAGCTTATATGACAAATTTTGAAAATCTTGTCACCGGCACAGACTATGCCGCTATAGCTTCCGACGACGAAAGGATCGCTTCTCTCGAAGAGGCTTACAGCGAGACCGACAGCATAACCGATTTTGCGGTTTACGATCCTAACGGAATAAAAACTGCTTCCTCCGGCTCGGCGTGCGCCGACGTTATAACCAAAGACGATGTGACCCTGGCTCTCGACCGCGGCGATACGACGCTTACCGCTATAACCAGCGTCGACGGACAAAACTGCTTCGGTATGCTCTGTCCCGCAAGGCTTGCCGACGGCACGCGCTTTGTTTCCGCCGCCGTCGTAAACTGCGAGCAGATAAATCAGGAGATAACAGAGGACGCTAAAATAAACGACAACCGCGTTTTCGTTATAGACGCTGTGGGAAAGGTGATCTTCCGCTCCGACAACGCCTGCATAGAGACCAACCAGAACCCGATAGAGCTTGGCAAGACCGACGAAAATTACGCAAGCGTTTCGGAAGCTCTTCAGAACGCGATAAACGGCAGGAACGGCAGCTCGGAATACACCTTCCAAAAGACCGACTACACGATAGGCTACGCCGATGCGGATTATTTTGACGCTACCGTCATAGTTTCCTCTCCTCAAAACGCCTACTTCGATATGGGCACCTCGACGCTCAGAGTTATCATCGTAATGGTAACGCTCGTTATCTGCGCTACGCTGCTCGTTTCCATTCTCTTTGCAAGAAACATAGCAAAGCCGATAGTTTCCACCACAAAACGTCTGCGCGAGCTTGCAAGAGGAGATATTTCCACAAGAGTAGACGTATGGTACTCGAAGGACGAGTTGGGCATACTTTCCAATTCACTTGAGGAAACGGTCGTAAGTCTGCGCCAGTACATAAATCTTATCCAGATAGCTCTTCAGCAGATAGCCGAGGGCAACCTCTGCCACCGCATGGAGGGCAACTTCAAGGGAGATTTCTCAAAGATAAAATCTACGTTCAACGAGATATTCGAGTCTCTTTCGGAAACGTTCGATTCTATAAATCATTCCGCCGAGCAGGTGACCTCCGGCGCGGTACAGGTATCAAATTCCGCTCAGGCGCTTTCGCAGGGCGCGACCCAGCAGGCAAGCGCGATAGAAGAGCTTTCCGCTACCTTGGGCAGCGTTGCCGATCAGGTAATACAAAATTCAAACAGCGCGAAGGACGCTTATCAGATAGTTATGGAAAACTCCGCGGCTATCTCCGGCTGCAACGAGGATATGACAAAGATGCTCGACGCTATGAAGCTTATCAACGAGACCTCCGATGAGATAGCCAACATTATAAAGGTCATAGACGAAATATCCTTCCAGACTAATATACTCGCGCTCAACGCCGCAGTCGAGGCTGCGCGCGAAGGCTCTAAGGGCTTCGGAGTAGTTGCCGACGAGGTACGCCAGCTCGCCTCCCGATCTGCGGAAGCGGCAAAGCAGACCGCCGTTCTTATCGAACGCTCCGCAAAGGCGGTGGACAGCGGTTCGGCTATAGCTCAGGAAACGGCTACGTCTCTCGGAACTATCGTTGAAAGCTCCGACAGGATACGCGGTCTTATGAAGAACATCGCGGACGCTTCGGCGGAACAGTCGGACGCTATACTTCAGATAAACACCGGAGTAGATCAGATCTCGGCTGTAGTTTCCGCAAACACCGCTTCGGCTGTCGGCTCGGCTTCGGCAAGTGAGGAGCTTTCCGGTCAGTCGCTGATACTCAAGAATATGATCTCGCGTTTCCGTCTCGCAGAGGATAAGGACGACAGAGATATGGACGATGAATACGACGGCGATGAGCTTGAAGCAGCAGAAGAAGCGGAAGCGGACAGCGATATAAACGATGATGACGATAAATATTAAAAGGAGGTCCGAACAATGAAAAGAAGGATAGGAATTTTGACGAGCGGCGGCGACTGCCCGGGACTTAACGCCACGATAAGAGGAGTCGCAAAGGCTTGCTATGAAAGGTTTGACAACGATGTTGAGATAATCGGCATTCAGGACGGTTATCAGGGTCTTATCGACAACCAGTGCAAGCTTATGAATCCCTCGGATTTTTCCGGCATACTCACTACCGGCGGTACGATATTCGGCACAAAGCGCACTCCGTTCAAGCTTATGAAGGTGGTCGGAGACGACAACGTTGACAAGGTAAAGAGCATGAAAAAGACCTATAAGGATCAGAAGCTCGACTGCCTGCTTACTCTCGGCGGAAACGGTACGCACAAGACCGCGAACCTGCTCTCGGAGGAGGGACTTAACGTTATCGGACTTCCCAAGACCATCGACAACGATATATGGGGAACGAGCGTTACCTTCGGTTTCCATACCGCGGTGGACATCGCGACAGACGTTATCGACAGACTTCACACGACCGCAAATTCACACGGCAGGATACTTGTCGTTGAGATAATGGGAAATAAAGCCGGCTGGCTGACGCTCTATGCGGGCATGGCGGGCGGCGCGGATATGATAGTTATTCCCGAGATACCGTATGATATCGAAAAGCTCTCGGCGGCGTGCGAAAAGCGCGCAAGCGCGGGAAAGGGCTTCTCTATCCTCGCCGTGGCGGAGGGCGCTTTCGACACCGAGGAGGCTAAAATGAAGAAAAAGGAACGCGCCAAATACCGCGCCGAAGCGGGTATCACGACCGCTTCAAACAGGATAGCAAAGCAGATAGAAGCAAATACCGGTCTTGAAACGCGCGTCTGCGTTCCCGGTCATATGCTTCGCGGCGGCAGCCCGAGCGCTTATGACAGGATACTTGCCACACAATTCGGCGTTCACGCCGCAGAGCTTATCGCGCAGAACAAATACGGCTATGCGGTCGCCAAGATAGGCGATAGGATCTCCGAGAATAAGCTGGAGGACGTTGCCGGCAAGACAAAATTCGTTCCCGAGGACGATCAGATGGTAAAAACCGCCCGCGATATCGGTATTTCCTTCGGAGATTAAGGTCTATGCTGTATTATCAAGGGCCGCGCCCGATGCTCTGTCTGCCGGACGACGAATATTCGCTTATAGAAATTTTCACATTTGCCTATTTGCAGGACGCTGACGGTATTTGCAAAAGGCTCGCCTCGCAGATCGCCGCAAAAAGCGAATACAGCGCGATAAAATATAACTATTCCGACACTCTGGATAAGTTTTTAAAACGCACTCATACAGACGCGCTTATCGCTAATACAGACGATATTCCGGAATACCGTATGCTGGAAATGATATCGCTTATCGGAGAAAATTCATCATATTATCCGCTTATGGTATTTATAGGAAAAAACATTAACAGCATTATAACCGACTGCTGCGGGCGGTATGGTATGAAAATTTTTCACATACAGCTTCCCAACAGCATGGAGCACTCCGCGGCGGCAGTATCGCAGTACGTTGCGTCAAACGTCCTGAACCCCGAAATATACCTGCGCAAGATAAGCGACTGTCTTATTTTCACGTTAAGGCTGATGAACTGTGATGAAACGCGCGTGGGATTTTCTCACTTGGTCGACGCGGCGCTGAATATACTGCTTAATCCTTACGCGAAATATCCGATAATGCAGCTTTACGCAAGGATCGGAGAAGGTCAGGGCGTTAAGCCTATGGCGATGCACAACCGCATTAAAAGGATAACCGACAAGGCGTATGAAGCTATGGACGAGACGACGCGGAGGCTTATATTCTTTGATGATCCGGACGGCTCCCGCCGAGCAGAGCCTGTAGATTTTATATACGCCGCGGCAAGACTCGCTTCCGGTCCATGCCGCAAATGTATCAGGTATATCACGGATAACCCGCTCATACCCGGCATTGCGGAATTTTAACAGCTTGAAAACAAGGACTGCCGTATTAAAAAACCGCGGCGGTCCTTTGCGATATTGGAGGTATATTATGAAAAAATTCAATTGGGGAATAATCGGCACAGGCAGGATAGCAAATACCTTCGCTCAGGCTCTTGCCGGCTGCGGGGAGGCGGTATGCTATGCCGCCGCTTCGAGAACAAGAGAAAAAGCGGAAGCCTTTGCGCAAAAATACGGCTTTGAAAAAAGCTATGGGAGCTACAAGGAGCTTGCCGAGGACGAAAATGTCGACGTCGTTTACATCGCGACCCCGATGAGCTGTCATTACGGCGACGCTCTGCTTTGCATAAAAAACGGCAAAAACGTCCTATGCGAAAAATCCGCCGCGCTAAGCTTATCTCAGCTCGATGAGATGTTGAAAGCCGCAAATGAGAACAACGTCTTTTTCATGGAAGCCATGTGGATGAAATGCCGCCCGGTCTACCTTAAAGCTCTTGAATGGGCAAAACGGATAGGCAGGATAGAATATATCAAAGCGGATTTTTGCAATCTGGTGCAGTACGACCCGAAGGACAGACTGTTCGACCCGGGCTGCGGCGGCGGCGCGCTGCTCGATCTTGCCGTTTACCCGCTGACGCTCGCTTACGATTTTCTCGGCGAGCCGGAGGAAATAATAACCGCCGCCCATATAGGACGCGGCGGGGTAGACCTAAGCAACAGCATCATGCTCAAATATAACAACGCGGCGGCTTCTCTAAACAGCAGCTTCGAGATACCCAACAACAACAGCGCGCTGATTTCCGCAGAAAACGGAATGATAATTTTCTCCGACTGGTTTTTCTGCACCTCAAGGGCAGCGCTTTGCGACAGAGACGGAAAAGAGCTGGAGGTATTCGATAAGCCGAACGAGATAAACGGCTATGAATACGAGATAAGAGAGGTCTGCCGCTGTCTGTCGGAAGGCATAAGAGAAAGCCCGCTCGTTCCGCACAGCTCTACAAGAGCGGTCATGCGGATAATGGACAAATGCCGCGCCGACTGGGGTATGCGCTATCCGCAGGAAAAATAAGAACGAGCTGTAAGCCTCGGCATTCCCGCTTAAATGTGAGAATGCCTTTGTTTTTTTGCTAAATTCAAGCATACGCGTTTTAGAAAATTTAAAACGGCAAAAAACAAAAGCGTGCAGACCCCGCAGACGGCGATCTCCATAAATTATCAGCCCCTTGTCGAAAAATATCGGAATATGCTCTCATTACAGATTATTGCTTTAAGCTTCAAAATGCTAATGAATATAAATATTTGTCCGCTGCATAGTATGTAAAATAACGGTCAAGAATAGATATAAATATTACCACGAAGGGGCGAGATAATATATGGGAAGCTTTGATATGTCGGCATATACCTCCAAAGCCCGCGAAGCTGTGAGCCTTGCGGCGGAATGCGCGGGCGCGTGGGGACACACCTATGTCGGCAGCGAACATCTTCTGTTAGCGCTTACCCGCATGAGCGGCTGTACGGCGGCGCAGATACTGAAAAAGCACGGCGTTACGCTCAGAAAGACCGAGGAAAAGCTTGAATATCTTATAGGGCGCGGCACGCCGTGCCGATTGAGCTTGAACGATCTTACGCCGTCGAGCATAAATATCCTTAAGGGCGCGGTAACGCTGTCTGCGGGAATGAAAAACGGCGCCTGCGGTACGGAATTTATTCTTGCGCTTATCCTGCGGCAAAGCAAATGCTGCGCCGTTAAGATATTGAGATCTATGAACGTCAACCTTAACAGGATATACTCCGACTGCGTAGGAACGAACGAGCTTATCGCTGAGACGACCGAACCTGCCGTGCGGCTCAAAAAGCTGGAGCAATTCGGCAGAGAGCTTACCTCACGCTCCGCCTGCGCAGGCTTCGACCCGCTCATAGGCCGCGAGGAGGAGCTTAAACAGACCGCCGAGATACTTTGCAGGCGCAGAAAAAACAATCCCTGTCTTGTCGGCGAAGCCGGCGTCGGAAAGACGGCGGTCGCGGAGGGGCTGGCTTACAAGATAATGACCGGAGACGTGCCGGACGCGCTTTTGGGAAAGCGGATATTTGAGCTGGAGCTTACAAACCTGCTTGCGGGAGCAAAGTACCGCGGAGATTTTGAGGAACGGCTGAAGGAGTGCATAGAAGAAGCCGTCAGCGCGGGAAACGTCATACTTTTTATAGACGAGCTGCACAACATCATGGGAGCGGGCGCGGCGGAGGGCGCGATAGACGCGGCGAATATACTAAAGCCGTCTCTTGCGCGCGGTCAGCTCAAAATAATCGGCGCGACGACCTTTGACGAATACCGCAAAACGATAGAAAAAGACCCCGCTGTCGACAGACGCTTTCAGCGGATAAATATTGAAGAGCCGACTGCCGAACAGACCGAAAGGATCCTGCTCGGTCTTGCCGAAAGATATTCCTCTCACCACAAGATACGCATAGAACCGAAAGAGATCTCGCTTGCCGTAAGGCTTGCGGACAGGTATATAAACGACTATCATTTTCCCGACAAGGCTATAGACCTGCTCGATGAAGCCTGCGCGGCTCAGGCGGCGGAGGGAAGCCGCGAAATAAACGTCAACCGCGCGTTTGACGATCTCTTTGCCGGCAGGATAGACAGAAGCAAATATATCCAAGCCGCTTCCTCAGCCTCCTACCCGAAGCTGAGCGAACGGGTGCTTTGCGAAATTACCTCCCGAAGGACCGGCATACCCTGCGGAGCTATCTCGCGCGACGAGAACGAACGGCTGCTTTCTCTTGAAGAGGATATAGAAAACGAGGTGTTCGGTCAGAGCGAGGCGGTGCGGCAGGTCTGCTCGGCGGTCAGACGGCTTCGTCTCGGACTAAGCGGCAAAAACCGCCCGGCGGGAAGCTTTGTCTTTATCGGCAAAAGCGGCGTCGGAAAGACCCTGCTCGCCAAGACCCTCGCGCAAAAGCTTTTTCTGCGCCGCGATTCGCTGATACGTCTTGACATGAGCGAATATATGGAACGCCACAGCGTTTCGGGACTTATCGGCGCGCCCGCCGGCTATGTGGGTTACGAGGAGGGCGGCAGACTTACCGAACAGATACGCCGCAGACCCTACTCGGTGGTGCTGTTCGACGAGATAGAAAAGGCTCACCCGGATATATTCAATCTCCTGCTGCAAATTTTAGAGGACGGCTGCCTTACCGATTCTATGGGAAGAAGAGTAAGCTTTTCAAACGCGTTCATTATCCTGACCACAAACGCCGGAATGAGCGATGAGGGAGAAAAGCACGCTCTCGGCTTCGGCGAAAAAGACGAGAGCATAAACAAGCGCGCGCTTGCTTCTCTTAAAAAAACGCTGTCGCCGGAGCTGTTGGGCAGGATAGACGAAATAATCGCTTTTAATGCCCTCGATAAAAACGCCCTCGAGCTTGCCGCGGAAAAAGAGCTTGCTTCGCTTAAAAGCCGTCTTGCGGCTATCGGCTGCGAGCTGGAATTTTCTCCAGAAAGCGCGCGGAGGATCGCCGAGCAGTGTATAAAAAACGGCGTCTGCGAAGCGCGCGAGATAAGAAAGACGGTAAGAAGAGAAGCGGAAAATCCCATAAGCGATATGATATTGCAGCTTAACGCAAAAAAATTCACGATCGCTCTTGAAAACAACAGGATCGTCGCGCTTTGCGAAAAAAATATAAAATGCTCTTGAAAAATTATTCAAAATAGGTTATAATAAAAGCAAGAGGTGAAAAATCATGTCGTTTAAAGTAAATGAAGACACAATTATCGGCGATATAATGGACGCTGATGAGAGCACTGCCGAATATTTCCTTGAAATGGGAATGCACTGTCTTTTCTGCCCCTCCTCGCGCGGAGAAACAGTCAAGCAGGCGTGCGAGGTACACGGAGCAGACTGCAATGAGCTTATAAACAAGCTCAACGCACACTTCGGCGAATGAACCGTTTTTAAGAAAACGCGGCGGGGTCTTAACAGCTTCGCCGCAGCTTTTCTTAAAACAGATACTATGAACAAACGGCTGGAGCTTTGCGCTAAAATGGTGGAAGAAAGCAGACGAGGCGATAACGCCGCCGCTGCGGATATAGGCGCGGATCACGGGTATCTTGCCTGCGCGCTCGTTGAAAGCGGCGTATGCGAACGCGCGGTCGCTTCGGACATAAATCCGCTTCCGCTCGAAAGCGCGGGAAAAACCGTAGAAGCCTGCGGGCTTAACGATAAGATAACGCTCGTTCTGTCGGACGGACTGAGAAGCGTTCCCCTCGACGGGATAACGCATATCATCTGCGCGGGAATGGGCGGAGAGCTTATAGCGAGGATAATTCTTGAATGTGAGCGGGCAAGGGACTGCACGCTTATTTTACAGCCTATGACAAAGGCTGACAGACTGAGAAAAGCTTTGTTTGAAAACGGCTTTTACATAAGCCGCGAGACCGCCTGCCGCGACGGCAGATTTGTCTACCCGGTCATCTGCGCGGAGTATTCGCCGGAGAAGATAGACTATGCCTGCGATGAAATTTATCTTTATGCCGGAAGAATAGACCCGAGAGAGCTTGACGGCGGACTGTACCTAAAACGCACCGCCGCAAAGCTCGAAAAAGCTGCGGCGGGTATCGAAAGAGGCGAAAACGCGGAAGAAAAACAGGCGTTATATCTGCGCGCCGCCGCGCGGAAATTATACGAAAAAGCAGGTGAAGGCATATGACGTACTTAAAGGATATTTACAAATTTATAGATGAAAACGCGCCCTATTCGCTTCAGGAAAGCTATGACAACAGCGGAATGAACGTCCGCTTTGACGGCAAGCCGATAGAACGCGCTCTTGTCGCGCTCGATATTACCAATGAGATAATAGAAGAAGCTCGTGAAAAAAACGCGCAGCTCATAGTGACCCACCACCCGGTCATATTTCGCGCAAAAAAAACGCTCGACTCAAACGACCCTGCGGTAAAGCTCTGTATTTACGGCATTTCGGC
>CANQCJ010000003.1 GCA_947589205.1 uncultured Ruminococcus sp.
AGGTCAAGGCGATCCAGGAAATAGATACACGCTTCACTATGGTCATTGTCAATCAGGCAGATAACGCTGATTTCAGCGAGTATAGCCGCAAGGAAATTGCCGAATCGCCTATTCCCGTCACATTGCAGCCCGAAGGTATTTATTATGTATCTTCTGTCATGGCTCTTGGCTCAAAGATAGATGGGAATTTTGTGAAAGATAATAATGCTATGATCTATGAGCAAAAGCAGTCATTTTTCAAGAAAAAGAATGGTGAACGTTTTGCTCAGCTTCTGTTTTCGTATAATATTGCACCAAGACAGATAGAGATCGCTTCCGAACAGGGCGCACTGCATTACAGTGAATACGGAGATAAAGAACGAGTTCTCGCCAATAGCGGATTATGGACTATCGAACAGGAAATACAGCGTTTTGCAGATAACTATGCCCCGTATAATAAGTGCTATCAGTCCCTCTTGTTCCTGCTGAAGGTAAGGGATATTGCTGATAACGACATTGCCGATGCTATGAGAATGCATGACAGGTCCAGAACAGATTATCAGAGCAAGCTTGAAGCGGGTATCAAGAAACTCTTAGCAGAGTTGACGAACAGCCGTGATGAATTTGTTGAAAAGGCTATGAACGGATATCCTACAGAAATGGAAACCTCCAAGAAAGAAGCGTACACACCTATTGCTACGACAGAACTCGTAAAATTGGAGAACGAACTGACTTCTGCTCTGGAGGCTGACACGGGCTATTCTGAACGAGCAGAGATCGCAGACAAAGCAAAAGAGAAGACATTCAAGATCCAAAACATCTTCAATGCTGATGTTCGTGCTGATATGGCTACAAGCTACAAGTATTGGCGTGAGAAAAGTACAGAACGTGACAACGCAAGGGAGGAGATAGACACTGCTGCCGCCGATAAACTTTTAGATAATGTAAAGGAAAAGTTTAATATTGCTTTCGATCGAGCGCAAACAATATTGTTCCAGTCATCCAGCGGCTATTGGAAAACACGGGCAGAAGAACTGCGTGAGAAACTGCTGATCGTTGTGCTGGCGTCACAGGACATCTCGCAGGAGAAGCGCGAAGAATTGCAAGGTCTGATCGAAGGCTTTGAGCAGATCAAATTTTCTGTTGAGACCGAGAAAATATTTGAAAAAGAAATCTTTAAAAGACATACTTTTTTCAAAATTTTTGAGGATCACCGTCTGAAAAAGCACAAACTTGCATACCGTTTTAACAGTTCCCTGAAAGAGGAAATCGATAATATCTATCTGCAAATGAAGAATAGTCATAAGCAGATCTTTACAGATTGGCAAAAGAGATTGTTCTCTGTTATCGAGGATAATATAACAGATCTGAATCCGATGCTGAGAGAAGCTAAGAAACAGGTCGCATTCTACAAAGATCTTATTGAAAAACTTAGAGCAGCGCAAGATGCTCTGAATGAATACATTGAGAAGATCGATCAGCTTATGGACTGGAAGCCTATTCCTGAAGAAGCTCCTTATGAAGATTAAAGGAGGCAGACATGGGCATAAAACAATGGATCGCAAAACAGGGAATAAAGGCAGGAAATCGTATTTCCAAACTATCTACTCTAAGTCCGTCGCAGATGGAGCATATAATCGACCTTAGGGATCAATATTTTGGTGAAATGGCATCTCATGATCCGGGATATAATTCTGCAAGATTGACACGAGGTCTGCTTGCAGCAAGCAGCGTTGAGATCATGAATGCTTATTTACCTCAGCTTTATGAGCTATATACTCCTATTGATAAAAAAACATCTTTGCGGGTAGTTGAAGAAAAAGACAAAAACTTAACAGAACAATTCCCCGAATTTGATAAAGAACATAATATACGCTATATAAACATTTCAAAATGGGTAACGGACAAACGGGAAAACAGTCTTGAAAAGCTGGTGAATGTTTACGCTGTATTATCAAACGAACAATGCAATATCGCTCTGATCTTCCACAGGACCAAGACAAATACACAGGTTTATCTTGCTGTTGTGAATACCAAAAACGCAAAAGATAACTCTGATGCTGATGAATATATCAAGCGGCTGGCTGATGCAGTCAGAGGAAATTTTCCCGGCTCAGTCTTTTCTGCGAAAGCTATGCAGGGTACACCGGAGTGTCTTTCTAAAACTGACAAAAAGTCTGTTGCCATCGCATCAAATATCCCGACCGAAAAATCTGAAAAATTTATCAGCCAGACCATAGAAAAGCTGCTTGACGGTATAATCCCTGAAAGCATCAAGGAAGAATACACGCTTATCCTGCTTGCGACACCTATACGAGATGCAGAAACAAGGAAGCTGCGCTTGTCAGAGCTTTACACAGGTTTAGCTCCCTACTCTGAATGGCAGACCAATTTTACATACACGGAGACTATGGCAGAAGGTTCATCTGCTACAATAGGAATAAATGTTGGTGCAAGCGCAGGCATTCAGAACGGACAGAATCAGCAGATCCAAAACGGTACAGCACAACAAGAAAGTAAAGGCAAAACCGATACTGAAGGAGTATCACAGAATAATAGTACAACAGAAACAGACAGCGAGCAGACAACAACAGGCGAAAACATATCAGACGGAGAAAACACTCAGAC
This sequence comes from uncultured Ruminococcus sp., assembly GCA_947589205.1. GTDB lineage: Bacteria > Bacillota > Clostridia > Oscillospirales > Ruminococcaceae > YE71. The sequence continues at coordinate 2,608 of CANQCJ010000003.1, forward strand.
CTCTCATACAGATACGAAAGGTGAAGTATATAGTACAACTGATACAACGACCACTTCAAAAACAGATTCAATAGGAGGTTCTGTCAGTGCTCGTTTAGGCAATCCTATAGCCGGAGCAGACATTTCTGCCGATAGGCACCACTCAACAGGAAGTTCTCTTGCCAACGCAGTCCAAAATGGTGTGAACAGCTCGCTTTCTGATACTGTAACTAATGGAACTACGCACACGATCACCGAGATCGCCGCTCAAACTGTCGGTAAAACTGTTGGCAAAACAATAGGAAGTTCGACATCAACTTCTCTTGCTAAAACACTTGGCAGAGCCGTTACAAATTCCTTGTCCAAAACTGCCGGAGTATTCCAAAGCTTTAATCTGGGCGGCAATATCGGAGCAAGCTTTGCACGTTCCTCTAATGTTACTGCAACGATCGGCAAGGGAGAGGGCATCACACAGAGCTTTACAAATCATACAGTCAAGCACGCATTGGAACTGCTTGAACAGCAAATGGCTCGATTCGAGCAAAGTACAGCACTTGGAATGTGGGATTTTGCCGCTTATGTGATAAGCGAGGATGTGAATACAGCCAATAATGCAGCCCACTCTTATCTTGCGCTTACCGAAGGCGAGTCCTCGTTCTTATCACACTCCGCTGTCAATGTATGGCGCGGTGATATAGAAGAAAACGGCGCTGCGAAAATGATCTGCGGATATTTGCAGGAGCTGCGTCATCCTGAATTTGCAATAGATCCATATATTTTGGATGCCGACCCCGGATTCTTTGCATATCCGCCCTATGTGACGGCAACAACAGCACTTTCAGGTAAAGAGCTTGCATATTCGCTGAACTTCCCAAGCAAGTCGATCTCAGGACTTCCGATTTATGAATGTGCGGAATTTGGCAGAAATATTGCAGCTTATGATATGATAGATAAAGATGCTGCTAAGATCAAACTTGGTCATATATTCCATATGAACCATGAGGAAAAGTTACCGGTTGACTTATCCGCTGATTCTCTTGCATCTCACACATTTATCACAGGCAGTACAGGCTCAGGCAAGAGCAGCACTGTTTATCAGATACTCTCCGAAGCATATAGAAATAATATCCCGTTCCTTGTGATAGAACCTGCAAAAGGTGAATACAAGGATGTATTCAGTGATCATGATAATGTTTCGGTATACGGTACAAATCCAAGTAAAACACCGTTATTGCGTATAGATCCGTTTTCTTTCCCCGTTGATGTTCATGTATTGGAGCATATCGACCGCCTTGCGGAGATATTCAATGTTTGCTGGCCTATGTATGCAGCAATGCCTGCTGTGCTTAAAAGTGCGGTCGAGAGATCTTATATCGACTGCGGTTGGGATATGATCTCATCAACAAATAAGTATGGTGAACTTTTTTATCCGTCATTTAATGATGTTGCAAGAAATATCAAAATAATTATCGACAACAGTGAATACGATACCGATAATAAAGGCGCGTATAAAGGCTCTCTGCTTACAAGGCTTCGATCGCTCACTACCGGCATTAACGGTCTTATTTTCTCATCAGACGAACTGACGGGAGAAGAATTATTTGACAAAAATGTTATTATTGATCTAAGCCGTGTCGGTTCGACAGAAACAAAATCACTTATCATGGGTATGCTCGTGCTGAAATTGCAGGAATACCGTATCAGTGAAAACTCTGCTATGAACAGCACTCTCAGACACATTACCGCTTTAGAAGAAGCACATAATATCCTAAGAAGGACATCTATCGAACAGCCGACAGAAAGTTCCAATATTATGGGCAAAAGTGTTGAGATGATCGCCAATGCCATCGCTGAAATGCGCACTTACGGAGAGGGCTTCGTTATTGCAGACCAAGCTCCGGGACTTATGGATATGTCGGTTATCCGCAATACCAACACAAAAATCATTATGCGTCTGCCCGACCGCGGAGACCGTGAACTTGTCGGTAAGGCGGCAAACCTCAATGACGATCAGATCGACGAGCTTGCAAAGCTTCCCTGCGGTGTAGGTGCTGTCTATCAAAATGAATGGATACAATCTGTGCTGTGCAAGGTCACCAAGTATGAAACCGCAGGCAGCAGATATTCTTTTGAACCAAGTGACAATGCCGCACTAATGCAGAAAAATAACGATATATCCGATTCTCTGTTAAAGTGCATTATGGACAATGAGCTGTTTCAAAAGGGCGATAAGCAGGATCTCAAAAAGCTGAAAAGTCTTATTCTGCATTCTGCGCTTGATTCACTCGTCAAGGCAGATTTTCTTGACTATCTTGAAACTGAAAGAGAAAAAGGCTTTGCAGAACTCAGATGCCTGATCTACGATTTCCTGAGAGCTGAGGACGCTATACAGTCAGCCGCCAAGCATGATAATATCCATGAATGGGTAGATGCGGTTATTACAGAGCTGAAACCGTCGATCTCTAACTTCTCAAAAAAGCAGATCGACCTTACAATGGCGCTGATCCTGCATGAAAAGACGATCCGTGATCCGTCATACAGAAATATCTACCATACATTTACAGAAGTCTATAAGAATGGGGGCGGCGTATTTTGAACAGCGATATTGGTAAGATCGAAATAAACGATCCCTCTATGGAAAACTTCAAAAAAATAGAACCCAAAGATGAAATGTCACCGCAAGAAGTTGATAATTTCTGGAAAAATGAATTCCTCGAACAGGCTGAACTGACAAAAATTAAGGATACCGCATCGATCGAAAACAATACTGCAAAAGAGTATTATGATGATAACGGTACAAAATACCGTGAGGGAGACTTGCTGCTGCCGAATACACAATTTGAGGTCAGAGGGTATCAGTATGAAACCGATGATCAGGGACGAGTTAAATCGGCAGAAGGACAGCTTAGAATGCGCGATCCAAGCTACGAACGGGACATGGAAGATGTTCGGAGAATAGACGGTCAGGAATATAAATCGACAGATGACAGAGGACACCTTATAGGGCATCAGTTTGACGGAAGCGACAAGTTAGAAAATCTTGTACCAATGGATGCAAAGCTGAATCAGGGTGACTTTGTAAAGTTAGAAAGCACCCTTTCTGATGCGGTCAAGGACGGAGCAGATGTCAGGCTCAAAGTTGAGCCTGTATATGAGGGCGATTCTGCAAGACCTACAGAATTCCGTGTTACATACAGCATCGACGGTGACAAAGATGCTGTTGTTTTCAAGAATGAGAGTGAGGCTAAAACATGATGAACGAAAATATATATCAAGCAATTTTTGATGAATTAAGCAAATATCTTACCGCAGAATGGAATAAAATAATCGTTTATCTTGAATACGGCAGCGCTTCCTATTCTTTTGCTTTTTATATTCAGTCAGTAGATAAGTATATCAAGTGTTATGATATCCCCGGCATTTCAGATAAGAAGCTTGCAAAGTCATTTTCTTATATTGATAAGATAGTTTCAAAGGAACGCAGTAAGGGGGAAAAAAATCTCTGGACCAATATGACATTGACTGTAACGAAGACAGGTCAGATGCATATTGATTTTGATTACACCGATTTGTCGGAGGGAACGTATCAATTCAAAAAAAATTGGAAGAAGAAGTATCTTTGCTAAGGTAGGACAAAACTATGATCAGGTTCTCTGATGCTGCCGAAAAAAGCGCAGATTTTGAAAAGTTAGAGAAATACATTGATATTAAACCGTCAGGCGCTATGACCGATCAGGAAGCTGATGCGTTTTGGAAAGCTGAATTTCAAAAAGCTCATGATGAAGTGAGTCTTGATGAATATGATACATTGCTTTCTGAGGTATTTAACAGATCAGAAGATGAGCTTGACATTGATTTTAGTATTGATGACAGGCTTGCAAATATTCTCGATAAGTTTTCTCCTGAGTCATGGGAGTATATGGATGATCCTGAGAAATATGCTGTTATTTCCGAATTTGTCAGCGCTTTGGGAGAAGGTCTGGATCTGGAAGATATTCCTGAAGCCGTTGCATTCAATGATAAAAATGATGCGTATGGCTTCTATGCACCGGCAGATAACACCATAAATCTGAATCGGCAGTATTTTAATAACCCCGTTGAGCTTGTAAACACGATCGCACATGAAATGCGTCACGCATATCAGGAATATCGTGCAGTCTTGCTTGAAACACGGGAAGACTCGCTGTACAGAGTTAATCTTGATAATTATATTTCGCCTATACAGCTTCCCGGCGGCGATTGGCTATTCTTTACAGATTACCAAGATCAATATGTAGAGGCAGATGCAAGAGCATTTGCCGACCTTTTTACGGAGACTATGAATTATGAATGATACTATTAGACAGTTTTACGAGAAAAATGATCTTCCCAAGCCGATCATCGAGCAAAAGGTCACAGCTTTCAGCCGTCACAGTGACATAGCCGAGGAATTTGAGCAGTGGATCACCAACAGAACTTTTAAAGAACAGGACGCTGTTGCAATAGAGGGATATACGGCTAAGAAGCTGGCTGAGCTATCGGAATACCTTAACGGGGAAGGTGCGTTTATATTGCTTATAGAACTTAGAGAACAACCTGAGAAGGCTCACAAACGGATCACTAACGGATTCAAATATAAATAATGAACTTTGAGCATTTCGTTTTCAGCAGTTTCACTAAGAAAACTTAATTTTAATTAGGCTTGTTCACATTTGCCGGCATTAGGATCTGCTGAAATATACACGACACCGATCAAAGATCTTATTATTGGTTGTATCACAAAAGACGGATATATAGAAAAATTATGATCAACGGAACCGATTTCTTTAAAAAGAATATTAGTTTTCAGTACGATGTAAATATAACAGTTTATTATCACACATTCAAAAATAATATATAAAAACAATAGAAATGATAAGTCAATGGTGCTAATTACTAATGTTACTTTTGACTTATCATTTTTTATATATGACTTAACGTTTTCATTTTCACTCAATGATCAAAAAATGTCGGCATACAATAACCTCCTTATATAGCGGAGTATTATCGGTATACGGCGGGAAAATTGCTTGAGTAAATAATATTATTCCATACAATTTATCTGACCGTATGGTCTCTTAGGGGAGGTCTCGGAGGGTATTCCCTCTGAGCAGGTAGTACTGCAAAGACTATGCAAAGAGCGGTTTTTCTTCCTGACTGCATAAATAAGCATATATACATAACAACGATACTGAAATACGCCTTATTCGGTATTGTTGCTTTTTTGTGCATATTTTTCATACCAAAATCATTTTCATTTTATATAATGCGCGTATGCGCCGCACGTTTTTGGGTATCATACAGAATTTCACATCAAATATATCATCTTTTTTCACTCATTTTTCAGTCAATGCCAAATCGGAGTGCAGGCGGTATAATTAATTATAGTGGAAGGTATCAGAACGATATTAAAACCGTCAAAACATGAAATGGAGGGATTTTTAATGAGAGAGTTTAAAAATGGAGTGAAAATAATTGGTGTTGACCACGGTTACGGTAACATCAAGACCGCAAACACGATCATACCAACTGGCATCACTGCTTCATTTGACAAAAACATTCTGCTGTGCCGGACACCCTTTGTGTAAAGATAGACGAGACTATAATAGAACAGGTCATTCGCACCGGAAATGCTGATATTTCCAAGAAGTATCTTAACTGTATCACCGATACTATTAAAAGGTATAGTACCAAACTGTTTGAAACGCTGGCAAAATACGAGTATGACACCGAACTTATAAGACTTTATGTGACAGGAGGCGGAGGCTGTATCATCAAAAATTTCAGTGATTATGATGCTAACCGCGTAACTATCATAGATGATATATGCGCTGCGGCTAAGGGTTATGAAACTATCGCATATCAACAACTGAATAAGGAGAGATGATATGAGTAACATAAAATGCACTACTTTACGCTTCAATCTTGATAAAACGCTTGACCGGCAGGCATGGGAATATCTGCAAGGCATGAATAAGGAAGAATTTAAATCATATAGCCAAGCGGTCGCTTTAGCTGTGACAGATTATTTCAAAAGATACTATCAACAAGTTGATGATCCGTATTTTGAAACACGCGAGCGTGAAGAACGGTTTGTTAAACAGATCGTTACAGCTGTGGAAATGGCGGTCGAAAAGGTATTGCCGGCATTCCTTGCAGCTTGTTTTTCTAAAATAGTAATGCCATACACCACAGCTATACCAACCATAACCATTACAAACAACAATGAGAACGATTCATCTGCTGACGAGATCGATTTCGATTTTGTCGGCGGGTAAGGAGGTCAAATGAATAGAATTAGGGATAAGCAGTTTAATATAAGACTGACGGAAAAAGAGTTTGATATGTTTGAGCGCAAGCGCAAGATAAGCGGTTTTAGCAAGACCGACTTCTTTATGAAACCGGTTCGCGGCTCAAATATAAAGGTCTATCGTTTTGATGATGAGGTAAAGGCTATTATGCAAGAACTTCGCAAGATAGGTGTTGATCTGAATCAAGCGGCATACCTTGTTAATATTATGCAAGATGGCGAAGCGCTTCGGGAGCTGCACCTAATGTATGAGGATCTTTGCAAAGTTATGAAGAAATTATCGGAATTTATGGATAAGTCGCTTGCAAACGCAAAAATAGCGGAGGACTAATGGCGTTTGGAAATGTCAATGTAGATTACAAACCCTGCAAATCAGTGGGCGCACTCAAATCATCGACGAAGTCAGCGTAACTTATATGAGATGTCAGAGTACTTCGGTCAGAAATGTATAGAACATGGACTTACCAACTCTGTGCGTGATACCTTTTATAATCACAATATGAACCTACAGAAAGATAAACTTACGTTCGGCGAAGAACAAATGAAAAAGCGAGGTGCAAAAAGTTTCAAGGATGAATTGCGCGAGGCTATCAAAATTGAGATCGTTGACCCGAATAACCGCACCTTTTATGATGTTATTCACGCACTTAATGAACATTATCATGTAGAATGCAGAGTTGCGGGTAATACTATTTCGTACAAACACCCGCAATATCTCGACAAAAACGGTAAGCCGGTATCCGTGCGCGGAAGCAGATTGGGAGAAATATATACAAGGAAGGTGATAGAATATGAGCTTACCAAAAATACAACAGAGAATACATCGCAGGGGGAACTTTCGAGCCTGTGGCAAAATGCGATGTCATTCCGAACAAATGATCGGCAGCCGGCGGAGGACAAATACCGGACTACGCTCTTGCCGGCAACAGTGAGCAAGCTGTGCGAAGTCTTGACGAACTTTATGAACGATGCTCAGAACGAACTGAAAAAGATGAACAAAAAACATCTGCGGCTTCCGAACGTTCAGGAGTAATACCGCCAAAGCGTAAAAAAGACATCGCTAAGGTGCTGAACAATAATTTCAACAAAATAATAAATCATCAAAATAAGTCTTTTGAAAAAATGATGGAACATATGAAAACCGCCGTTTCAGAGATGAAAACGGCGGTAAATAAGAGTACTGAAAAGCTGAACACAACGAGTCTTGCCGGTTTATGGTACAGCCTTGCCCCGCTATCGATCATAGCGCAGACAGTTATTCTTCTGTGGCAGCATTACCATTGAGCGCGAGGTATGTGGGGACTGCTTTAATGCCCGCGTGTTCGAAATATCTGATGGCAATCGCAGCTTTCTCCCGCAAATCATCATCAGGCATTATCTTGCGGTATATACTAAACGCTCGAATGAAATACGGCTCTGCGGTTTGAATATCGCTTATTTGAGAAGTGATCCCGGCTATGTCGAAAAGCAGGTCGGCGTAGTCTGTGGTCGTCTCGGAGTTGGTCGCTTTGACAAATTCTGCACACTTTTTAAGTGCGGTTATCGCTCGGCAGACTTCGCCGGTTTCTGCGAGAAGCCGCGCGTAATTTCTTAACATGATAATAACATCGTGAGTAGGAGCGTTCACATCAGCAATTATCTGCATAGCTTTTTCCATACTTGGTTTTGCGAGGTCGGTCTTTCCGTCTGCTTGGTAAACATAGCCGAGATTCATGTGCAGATTTGCAGCAAGCAAGGAATCGCTTGTTGGGTCACACATATTTATTGCACGCTTCTCAAGATCTATCGATTTCTTGTAATTGCCATTCAGCAGACCCTCGCAGGAGGCTTGGTTGTTGAGCAGCAGGGCGCGATCATTGGTAGTGCCAACAGCAGTATCTACAAGAATATCAGCCATTATCTCGACTAACTTTTTCATACCGCCGGCATAACGATATTTTTCCATATATGCAAAAGTGTCCTCTATGAACAGGAGATAGTCGGGCTTATTGCAGATGATAATTCTGTCCGTGATTTTCTCTGCAATACAAAACAGCATCTGATAATATGGTATATCAATTCCATGCTGCAAGCAAGCACGATGAATATTGTCGATCAACGGTTTGCAATTTTCGGTATCAGGACACAGGTCGGCAATAATCGTTTCCTGCACAAGTGGGTGCAGAGTAATCAGATCCATTTCGGGATTTTGGATAAATCCGAATTCGATCAGATCATTGATCGTATCCATTGTTTCAAGGCTAATTAGCTTTGCGAAAAGTCTTGCGCGGATTCCGTCGCAGGGAATAAATGCGGTAAATCGCAAAACCGCCTGCATATCATCGGTGAGTGCAAAGAGCGAAAATAGTGTTTGGATATGAGTGTGATATGTTGCTTTCTTGGTGTGACCGTCCTTGATAAGTGATATTTTGTCTGGAGTATTGGGTGCTGCAGTGCTGTCTTGCAGTTTGATAAGGAGTTCGCTCGGTTCTAAAATACCGGTCTGCAAAAGCCGAGCAGACAGTTCAACCAAAAGAGTATGGCGGTGAACAGTTTCAATTATGTTTTCGACAGCAGCCCGATGATTTTGTATGCCGGTATAGAAATAAGCTGCCAGCGACATTAGACTTTCAAGGTCGGCTATCTCATTCAGCTTGCAGCTATATCCGATCTCAAATTTACTGCGCGTGGTAAACAGGATCTTACAGCTGTATTTCATCAGCACATCAAGCTGCGTTTCGCTTGCGGCTGTCGTGTTGAAATTATCTATAATTATGAGCGTGTCCGGTTTTAGACTTCTAAGGAAACGATTATGTTTTTTGAAACGAATGGTATTATCATCAGTCGGTAGATCGTCTGCAAAATTCATATCCTCGATAAGCACTTGCAGGCTGGCAGGATATGTAAAATACAGGATATTAGTATAGAACTTCTTGTACGTTTGCGCATAGAATTTAGCAAACTCGCTTTTACCAATACCGGCAATCCCCGTTATGAAAATTTTGCTATGTTTTTCAAGTAAACAGTGCAGTTCGGATATTTCGGTATCTCTGCCGCAAAAATGTTTGCAAGGCTTAGGTACAGCACCGTCCATTATGAGGTCGGTTACGATTGGCGAGAGGGTACCGCTTATAAGCAGCTTAGTATCACGCTTTTGGAACTTGCGCTCCATACCGAAAAGCAGGACAGCGGAAATAAAATCAGCAGCATCGGTTGAGCTTTTCGGAGGATAAAACTCAGCCAATTCGGATTTCTTTTGGTCTGATATGTTGGTATCGTTCATCATAAAATCATAGATTTCCTGTGCTGCCATAATAACGTCATTCATAAGAGGAAATATGTTTTCTTATATGTCAGCTGCAAGATATTGGGCATAACCGTCTTGGAGGTAAAAGCGGATAATTGTTGGACTTACACCGTCCTTACCTTTGAGCCAGCGATTTACTCTGCCTTGGTCGAAGTCGAAATCTTCATGCTCGTTGGCAAACTCCATGAAAAGTTGATATATCAACTCACTTTGGTTGGGCGCTTTTGCTTCGCTGATATATTTAGTTATGATTTGCATTATCGAAAAGAAATCACAGCGGTTCATGGGTGACCTCCGTAAAATTGTTATTACATATATTATATCACAGATAGGAGTGATTTGCAATGTACTATTTGAAGAATATTTGGAAATGAAATAATTATGGAGAGGAGTAAACATTTGAAGAAAAAAGACAACAATACAAGTACCAATATGGGAGAAGTCCAACCTCACGCTCGAAGAAGCCGCAGCATATTTTAACATCGGGCAGAACAAGCTGCGTGAGCTGACTAATGATCAGAATTGCAGCTTCGTGATCCGGGTCGGCACAAAAAGATTGATAAAGCGTTTAAAACTGGAGGAATATCTGGCAAAAGCGTATTCTATATAAAATTTACAGTTGACAAAAAGGGACGTTTGGTGTATAATAATTATATCAAACGTGTCCTCTATGTTATGAAAGTGAGGTAAAACATGACAATAGAGAGACGCAAGAATAACAAGAAAAGGGTTCTGAAAGAAGGCAAATATCAAAGGGCAAACGTATCCTTTGAATTTAAGTGGCGTGACAAAATGGGCAAACGCCATTCGGTATACGCTAAGACACTTGACCTGCTTCGCGAGAAGGAACTTGATGTTTTGCGTGATACACTTGACGGTATAAACACCGATGTGAAGAATCTCACGATAAATGATCTTTACAACAAGTGGAAAACACTGAAAAAAGGCTTGAAGGACAACACATTTTCAAACTACAAGTATTCTTATGAGCAGTTTGTTGAACCAAGGTTTGGCAGGATAAAGCTGACCGATCTGAAACGCACTGATGTCAGAGCATTCTATAACTATCTTGCAGATGAAAGGCACATCAAGGTCAACAGTATCGACTGCATACATACCGTACTGCATCAGGTTCTGGAATTGGCAGTCGAAGACGATTACCTGAGATACAATCCGTCTGACAATGCGCTGAAGGAACTGAAGCGTGCGCACAGCAGCGACTTCAATACAAGGCGTGCGCTCACCATTGAAGAGCAGAGGATCTTTGAGGATTTTCTTAAAAGCTCAGCGAGATATGCACACTGGCTGCCAATATTTACTGTAATGCTTTGGACAGGCATGAGAGTCGGCGAACTGACAGGACTTCGTTGGGAAGATGTGAACTTTGAGGAAAATACGATCAGCGTTAACCATACGCTTGTGTATTTCAGCAGAGGCTAACAGAACGGCTGCACATTTGCGGTGAACACTCCAAAGACCGAAGCAGGTAAGAGAACGATACCTATGCTGCCGAAGGTCAAGGAAGCATTTCTCAAAGAAAAGGCTTATCAAGAGAAAGTCGGAATCACCTGCAAGGCGGAGGTTGACGGTTTCAGCAATTTCATTTTTGTCAACCGCTTTGGAAATGTTCAGCATCAGGGAACGCTCAACAAGGCGCTGAAAAGAATAATTCGTGACTGCAATTACGAGCTGCTCGACAAAAGCGGCGGCAAAGAGATCGCCACGCTGCCGAATTTCAGCAACCACTCGCTGCGGCACACCTTCACGACAAGAATGTGCGAGGCCGGCGTGAACATCAAGGCAATGCAGGAGATCCTCGGACACGCTGACGCTGAAACGACTTTGGGAATATACGCCGATGCGACCAAAGACTTCAAGTCGAAAGAGATGATCGGATTCGATGAATATTTCAAGTCACTTACTAATGATCCCGAATAAAAATTTACTACCAATTTACGACTGATTTACGACTAACTATAAAGACTTACAAAGATCTATACAAAACGGAAAATGCAGCAACCTTTGAAAAACAGAGTTTTAAGGGGCTGCGTAGGGTTATACTTTGTCGGGGAGGATTTCCCGACGATGAAATCCTTAAGCTGAAAAATGCCGACAGATCGTGATATGCAAGGAGGTACCAATAATGAAAAAAGCTGATTTTACATTGATGATCGCAGGACTGATCATTATTCTGTTTGCCGTATTTTGTCCATCAATAATAGCAGAGCTCCACGGCGCAGCATGGAGACTTGTGATCGGCTTATTAGGTTGTTTTTCACTTGTCTCGGGTATCGCCCTGTTCGGAAAAAAGCGATCTGAATAACAGCCTGCCGTTTGTTACGCCGTTAATGAAAACCGAATAAAGGAGGGCTTTACCATGACCGCACCGGAGCATATACAGGACTACTGCAAGGAAATAGACGAGCAAAGCGTTTTTTACGATCTTTACGAAAGCTTCTCGGACGAGTATACGTTTTTATACAAGATCGTCTGCACCTGCGGCTGCGATGAATTTTCCGTCTGCACGGACGAACACCCCACCGCCATAGCCGAATGTACAAGCTGCAAAAACAAATTCACGTTGTACGATCTCGCGCTTTATCCAAACGCTTTTAAGCTGTCGAAGCAATATGAAATGAAAAAATTCCGCTCCGAAAGCGGCTCCGAGATATTCAAGCTTTGCACCATGTTTGAATACAGCGATGAATTTGATTTCGATGACGAGGAATTTGACGTCAACGATATTACCGCGTTTTCGCTTTTCGCCTTCGACCCCTCTGACGGAGAGAAGCTTACAATCATCGACGACGAAACGGCATAAAAAATTTAAAACAAAAAAATCGGGACTGCTCCGAACAAAGGGCAGTCCCGAAAATTATTTTTGTTATCAGTTATTGATAAGCTTGTCCTCATCGCTCCAGCTGTAGAGCTTTCTGATCTCCTCGCCGACCTTCTCGCTCGGATGCTCCGCATGGAGCTTTCTCATAGCGTTGAAGTGTACCTTTGCGCCGGCGTCGGACATATCAACGAGGAACTGCTTTGCAAAAAGTCCGCTCTGGATATCGTCGAGCACCTTTCTCATAGCCTTCTTGGTGTCCTCGGTTATGATCTTCGGTCCTGTTACATAGTCGCCGTATTCCGCGGTGTTGGAAATAGAATATCTCATTCCCGCAAAGCCGGACTGATAGATAAGATCGACGATGAGCTTCATCTCGTGAATGCACTCGAAGTAAGCGTTTCTCGGATCGTAGCCCGCTTCAACGAGAGTTTCAAAGCCTGCCTGCATGAGCGCGCAAACGCCGCCGCAGAGAACAGCCTGCTCGCCGAAGAGGTCGGTCTCGGTCTCTGTTCTGAAGGTAGTTTCAAGAACGCCCGCTCTTGCTCCGCCGATTCCGGCAGCATAAGCAAGTCCGAGATCCTGAGCGTTTCCGGTAGCGTCCTGCTCAACAGCGATAAGACAGGGAACTCCCTTGCCCGCCTGATATTCCGAACGAACGGTGTGACCCGGTCCCTTGGGAGCGATCATTACAACGTTTACGTCCTTGGGCGGAACGATGCAGCCGAAGTGGATATTAAAGCCGTGAGCGAACATAAGCGTTTTGCCCTCGGTAAGATAGGGAGCGATATCGCTCTTGTAAAGAGCCGCCTGCTTCTCATCGGGTATAAGTATCATGATAAGATCCGCAGCCTTTGTCGCCTCGGCAACGCTCAATACGGTGAGACCCTGCTCCTCCGCTTTAGCCTTGCTCTTTGAGCCTTCATAAAGACCAACAACTACGTCAACTCCGCTGTCCTTAAGATTGAGAGCGTGAGCGTGACCCTGCGAGCCGTAACCGATGATGGCTACCTTCTTGCCCTTTAAAAGGTTAAGATCGCAGTCGGACTGATAAAAAATTTTTGCATCTGACATTTCTTATTCCTCCAGTATTATATTAACGGCAAAACAGCGCCGTCAGATCTGCTTTTTGTGCGCAAAGACCTCCGAGCCCTTCTGTATAGCTATAGTTCCCGTCCTTACCATTTCAATAATGCCGTAAGGAGCAATAAGCTGCTCGAAGCGTTTGAGGTGGTCATACTTGTCGCAGACCTCGAGCGTCATGGTGTTCAGCGTAAGATCTATGACCTTGGCGTTAGCTATCTCGCAGATAGTCATGATCTCCTGACGCTTGTCCGCGCCTGCGGCTACCTTTACCAAAAGCAGCTCGCGCGCCAGACATTCTCCGGTCTTGAGCGTTTTTACTTTTATGACCTCGATAAGCTTGTTGAGCTGTTTTTCTATCTGCTCGACGGTGTATTCATTTCCGTCGGCGATGATAGTTACGCGCGAGACCTCCGGATCCTGCGTCGGACCTACCGCGAGACTTTCTATATTAAAGCCGCGCCTTGAAAAGAGTCCGCTGATCCTGCTGAGCACTCCGCTGTGATTCTCAACCAAAACCGATATCGTATGCTTCATGAAACAAACTCTCCTTTTTATAAATTATACTATCTGAAATTGTATTGTTTGTTAATTTTCATAATTACATTTATTAATTATAAAGTCGGGAAATCCTTGTCGACAATGACCTCGACTATAAGAGGACCTTCCTCGTGCGCAAGCGCGTTCACCGCGCTTTCCATAGTCTCGCTGCTGTTTACGCGCAAAGCCTTTATGCCGTAAGCCCCCGCAAGCTTTATGATATCCGGCGAGCCTTCGAGGAAAACTGCGGTCTGTCTGTCGGCATAGCCGTTCGTTTGCAGCTCTCTTACCATACCGAGACGCATATTCGTCATAACGACAAGCTTTACCCCGATATCGTTCTGCACCGCGGTCGCAAGCTCCATCATGCTCATCTGAAAAGCTCCGTCGCCGCATATCGCAACAGACTGACGAGCCGGATCTGCAAGCTTCGCGCCGATAGCCGCAGGCAAAGCATAGCCCATCGTGCCCATGCCGCCGCTCGTTATCAGCTTTCCGCCCTCTTTGAATCTGTAGCCTGTGCAGGTCCAGATCTGATTCTGACCAACGTCCGCGCAGATAACGGTATCCGCCGGCATTTCCGCCGACAGCCGTTCGATAAATTCTCTCGGGTTCACCGTTCCGGGAACGGCGGGAGAAAATTTCCTCTCGGTGCGGTAGGAGGCAAGCCGAGCCTTCCATTCACCGCGCTTAGGCTGCTCGTCGTTTTCGGCAAGCTCCAGAAGCTGACCGAGCACCGCCTTAGCGTCTCCGACAAGCGGGTGATCCACGCCGATATTTTTTCCTATCTCGGCGGGGTCTATATCAATATGTATTATTTTCGTGGTCCTTTCAAGCGCGAGCGGAGTGCGCACCGCTCTGTCGCCGACCCTTGCTCCGACAAGAAACAGCGTGTCGCATTCGTTTACCGCGCGGTTCGCGCTTTTAACGCCGTGCATTCCGAGCATTCCGAAATAAAGCGGATCGTCGTCGGGGAATACGGAAATTCCCATCATGGTCGTTATAACTGGGATATCCATTATCCTTGCAAGCCTTTTTATCTCCTCCGAAGCCCCTGAGGAGGGTACGCCGCCGCCTATGCAGATAAGCGGCTTTTCGGATTCCTTCAACGCCGAGTAAACTCTTTTTACCTGCAAATAATTTCCCTTGCCGGTAGGCTTATAGCTTCTTATGACAGCCCTTTCGGGATAAGAAAAGTCTATTATCTCCTTCTGCACGTCCATAGGCACGTCAATAAGCACCGGTCCAGGTCTGCCCGAGCCCGCTATATAAAACGCTTCCTTGAATATCCTCGGTATGTCCTCTGCATTGCTGACAAGATAGCTGTGCTTTACGAACGGTTCGGCAGAGCCGGTGATATCTGCTTCCTGAAAAGCGTCGCTTCCTATCTGGTCGCGGCTTACCTGACCGGTTATGCAGATAAGACCGACCGAATCGGCGTAAGCCGTAGCTATCGCCGTAATAAGGTTGACAGCTCCCGGACCCGATGTGGCTATACACACCGCGGGTCTGCCCGAGACCCTCGCATAGCCGCTCGCTTCATGTCCGCCGTTAGCTTCATGGCGCACAAGGATATGCTTTATATCCGTATCGAGCAGCGCGTCGTAAAACGGGCATATCGCAGCCCCCGGATATCCGAACACGACCTTTATATTTTCCTCTTTAAGACACTGAGCCATAGCCTGAGCCGCCGTCATTTTCATATCCGTCCCGCCTTTCATTTTATAAAAGTTCTTATAATTATACCATATTCCAAATCGAATGTCAAGTTTTTATCTTGTAAAAAGCTTGAAAATTTTCTTCAAAACACTTGACAAGAGAGCATAAAAGTGAGATAATAATATAATAGGCATATTATCTAATACGGAAAGGACAGATATTTTAATGTCATACAGAGTAGGAATGGTCTCCTTAGGCTGCCCGAAAAATCAGGTGGACGCCGAAAGAATGATGGGCAGTCTCAGAGAATACGGCTTCGAGCTTATCCGTGACGCTGCTCTTGCAGACGTGGCGATAATAAACACCTGCGGCTTTATACAGTCGGCAAAGCAGGAAGCGATAGAGACTATACTTGAATTTTTAGAGCTTAAAAAAGAGGGCAGGATAAAGGGCGTTATCTGTACCGGCTGTCTTGCCGAAAGATATAAAGAACAGATGCTTGAAGAGCTTCCCGAGCTTGACGCGATAGTCGATCTCGGTTCGGAGATAAAAATAGCCGAGGCGGTAAAAGCCGTTCTGGAGGATAAAACCGATAAAGCCGCCGTATACAGCGCGGACAAATATCTTCTGCCGCTTTCGGGAAAGAGGATACTTTCCACCCCGCCGTTCTATGCTTATCTTAAAATAGCCGAGGGCTGTTCAAACAGATGCTCCTACTGCGCGATACCGCAGATAAGGGGAGACTGCCGAAGCAGACCGATGGAGGATATCCTCGAAGAAGCGCGCACGCTTGCGGATAACGGCGTTACCGAGCTTATCGTAATAGCGCAGGACACCACCCGCTACGGCGAGGATCTCTATAAGGAAAACAAGCTTTGCGAGCTTTTAAAGGAGCTTTGCAAAATAGACGGCTTTAAATGGATACGCACGCTCTATCTTTATCCCGAAAGGATAACCGACGAGCTGATAGAGCTTATAGCGAGCGAAGAAAAGCTTGTAAAATATCTCGATATACCGATACAGCACTGCAGCGATGAGATACTTAAACGCATGAACCGAAGGAGCGGCCGCGCTTCGCTCACGGCTCTTATAAAAAAGATAAGAGAAAGGATCCCGGGCGTTACGCTGCGCACAACTCTAATAACCGGCTTCCCCGGAGAAACCCCCGCGCAGTTTGAGGAGCTTTCGGAATTTGTCGATGAAATAAAATTCGACCGTCTCGGCTGCTTTGCCTACTCCGCCGAAGAGGGCACGCCCGCCGCGGACTTTGACGGACAGATAGACGAGGAGGAAAAACAGCGCAGGAGCGATATTATAACCGAACAGCAGATGTTCATAAACGATTCGCTCAATCAGCAAAGGCTCGGAGAAACGGTCGAGGTCGTGGTCGAGGGCTATGACAGATACGCCGAATGCTGCTTCGGCAGAAGCGAGAGCGACGCGCCGGAGATAGACGGAAAAATATTTTTTACCTCCTCTAAAAAGCTAACGGTCGGCGACTATGTAAACGTAAAAATAGAGGACACTATCGACTGCGATCTGTTCGGCAGTCTTGTTTGAAACGCTTCGGCATATTTATAAAGAATGCCGGTATACATATGACAGAAGAAACAGAAAGGCAGGGTTTTTATGAATCTTCCGAACAAGCTTACGGTCCTGAGGGTAATACTCGTGCCGTTTTTCACGGCGGCGCTGCTTATAGATTTCAAATACCATATCTGGGCTGCCCTTGTATTATTCGCCGCGGCCTCCATAACCGACTGGTTTGACGGAAGGATCGCAAGAAAGGACGGTCTTGTCACCGATTTCGGAAAATTTCTCGATCCGCTTGCGGATAAAATGCTCGTTATGGCTGCGCTTGTAAGCTTTGCCGCTATCGGCTGGTGCGACGCGCCCGCAGTCATAATTATCCTTGCGCGCGAATTTATGGTATCGGGTCTGCGCCTTGTCACCGCCTCCTCCGGCGTTGTCGTCGCCGCAGGCATATGGGGAAAGCTAAAGACCGCATTCACCATGTTAGCGATAGCTGCTATAATGTTAATGAGAGCGTTTTCAGACGCTTCGGTCATATTTGCCGTTTCGGAGATGCTTATATGGATCTCGGTGGTATTCACCGTTATCTCGGGCGGCATATATCTTAAAAGCTATTGGAGCTACATCGACCCGAACAAATGATCCGACATGACGGAGGTAAACTGAATTGTCATTTATTAACGATATAAAAACGGATATTGAATCTATAAAACGCCGCGACCCGGCGGCGCACAGCTCGCTTGAAATAATCCTGACCTATTCGGGCGTTCACGCCGTTATACTGCACAGGATAGCTCACGCGCTGTATAAAAACGATATGATAGTCTTAGCAAGAATGGTCTCACAGATAAACCGCCTGCTGACCGGGATAGAGATACACCCCGGCGCAAAGATCGGCAAGGGTCTGCTGATAGATCACGGAAGCGGGGTCGTTATCGGCGAAACTGCGGAGATAGGCGACTACTGCCTGCTCTATCAGGGCTGCACGCTCGGCGGAACGGGCAAAGAGACCGGCAAACGCCACCCGACTCTCGGCAACAACGTAATGGTCGGCTGCGGCGCGAAGATATTGGGACCCTTCAAGGTCGGAGACGGCGCGAAGATCGCCGCCAACGCGGTAGTCCTCGAGGAGGTCCCCCCAAACGCCACCGCCGTGGGAGTTCCCGCAAGGATAGTTCGCCTTAACGGCAGAAAGCCCGCTACCGAGGACATAGATCAGATACACATTCCCGATCCGGTCTCTCAGGAGCTTTGCCGCGACAAGATGAGGCTTTGCAGACTTGAAAAAGAAATAGAAGCTATCAAAAAGAGGTTAGATAATAATGATGATATATAATTCTCTGACGAGAAAAAAGGAAGAGCTTATCCCGCATGAAGCGGGAAAATTAAGTATGTACACCTGCGGTCCGACCGTTTATCACTATGCGCATATCGGAAACCTGCGCACATATATAATGGAGGACGTGCTGGAAAAATATCTGAGATATACAGGACTTGACGTAAAAAGAGTTATGAACATAACCGACGTCGGACATCTTACCTCCGACGGCGACACCGGCGACGATAAGATGCTTAAAGGCGCAAAGCGCGAGCACAAGAGCGTTATGGAAATAGCGGAGTTTTACACAAGGGCGTTTTTTGACGACTGCGAAAAGCTAAACATCAAAAAGCCGGACGTTATCGTTCCCGCGACCTCGCGCATCGACGATTTTATAAGGGTCATAAGCGCGCTCGAGGAAAAGGGCTATGCTTACCGCGCAGGCGGGAACGTTTATTTCGATACCTCAAAGCTGAAGGAATATTACGTTTTCGGCGATATAAGCGAGGAGGATCTCGCGGTCGGCGTAAGAGAGGGCGTCGAGGAGGACGAAAACAAGCGCAATAAAGCCGATTTCGCGCTCTGGTTCACAAAGTCAAAATTTGACGATCAGGAATTAAAGTGGGATTCGCCGTGGGGTTACGGCTATCCCGGCTGGCATATCGAATGCTCCTGCATTTCCATGAAGGAGCTTGGCGAATACCTCGATCTCCACTGCGGCGGCATAGACAACCAGTTCCCCCACCACACCAATGAGATAGCTCAAAGCGAAGCCTATCTCGGACACAAGTGGTGCAGCTATTGGTTCCATGTACACCATTTAAACACCGACAGCGGAAAAATGTCAAAATCAAAGGGCGAATTTCTTACCGTTTCGCTGCTTGAAAGCAAGGGCTACGACCCGGCGGAATACAGATTTTTCTGCCTGCTCTCTCACTACAGAAAGTCACTGGCGTTTTCTTACGAAAATCTCGATAACGCCGCCGGTGCTTTTAAAAAGCTGCTGGCAAAAATAGCGGCGGTGCTCAAAAACGCGGAGCAAAGCGGTAAAAAAGCCGATGAGGAAAAGCTTAACGAGCTTAAAAGGAGCTTCGACGCCGCTCTTGCGAACGACCTGAACACCTCTCTTGCAATAACGGCTCTTTACGACGCGCTCAAATCGGACGCGGACGATGCTACAAAGATAGCCGCCGTCGGCGATTTCGACAGGGTGCTGTCTCTCGGGCTTATCGAAAAAGCAAAAAAACTAAACGAAGCCGAAAAAAATGCCGAAGAGGATATACCTGCGGAGATAGCCGAGCTTGTAAGGCTTCGCGCCGAAGCGAGAAAAGCCAAGAATTTCGCCGAAGCGGACAGGCTCCGCGATGAGATAGCCTCCGGGGGCTATATAATAGAGGAAACAAGACAGGGCACGCGGCTGCGGAGAAAGAGCTGAATTTATGAAGAAAAATGATACCTATGTAGACAAGGCGAACAACTCCGTAACGGGGGTCTCGTTCTCCCGCAGGAGAATGATGCTGTATTTTCAGTTTTCAATGATCGCCGTTGTGTTCGTGCTGATCTTTGCGGTGATATATTTCGTTTCGACCGCAAAGGACAGAAAAAACCGCATAGACTACACAGACGCGCGGCTTATCCAATACGAGCTTCCGTCAGACGACACGCCCGTCGCGGTCTATGAGACGAGCAAGGGAACGTTCAAAGCGATACTTTTCCCCGAACAAGCTCCCGAATACTGCAAATATTTCACCGGTCTGGTCGATTCCGGATATTATGACGGCACATACGTTTTCGCCGTGCAGGACGGAGTTTATTTCATGGCAGGCTCTAAGACCTCCGACGGAACGGACGACAGCGATACCGACAGGACCGAATACAACGCCGAAAAATCAAAGGATCTCTGGCCGTTCTACGGCGCGATAGCCGCCTACGGCAATCAGAAGTCGGCTTTCAACAGCCAGATACAGGCGGGAAGCAGAGATCTTTTTATCGGAAGCATAGAATTTGACGACGAGACAAAAGAGCAGCTCGATTCCGCAAGCGAGAACAAGCAGCTCAACACGGCGTTCACCGATAAGGGCGGCGTTCCGAATTTTTCCCAGCAATATACTATTTTCGCGCAGGTCTATGACGGCTTTGACGCTTATGAGGAGGTGCTGAGCGCGCAGGTGGTCAACCCCTCGGATACCGACGACGACAAGGAGGCGGATCTGAGACCCAAGGAAGCTTTGAAGCTTGAAAGGGTCTATATGTCCACCTACGGGGAAAACAAAAACGACGGATTTTTTGCCCTGTCATCGGAAAGCAGCTCGTCAGAATGAAAAATATGTGAAAAGCTCTTGACTTGACGGGAAAAAGATAGTATAATAGTATAGCTGCAAGGACAAGCTTTGAAGTAAAATTAGCGAAAGGATCGTATAAAGATGAAGAAACTAAAGCGCGCCGCCGCCGTTCTTACCGCGGCTGCCATAACCGCCTCCTGCGCCGCAGGCTGCTCGAATACCGATTACGCCATGACCGCCGACGATGAAAAGATCAACGCGGGCGTATATATCAACTATCTGGTAAACGAGATCTCGAACCAGATGTACATGATGTACTATTCCGGCGAGATCACCGATATGAACACCTGCCCGGATAAGGAGATAGACGGAAAGAGCTTTAAGGATTACGTTAAAGACACCGCTCTTGAAAATTTAAAGGAATTTGCGGTAATAAGCGACAAGTTCGAGGAGTTCGGGCTTACTCTTTCCGAAGAGGAGCAGGACGAGATAGACGCTAACGTTTCCTCACAGTGGGAGCAGTCCGGCGAATATTTCGAGTATCAGGGCATAAGCCGCAAATCGCTTGAAAAATTCTATCAGACCTCCTACAAGCGTCAGGCTATTTTCGACTACTACTATGAGGAGGGCGGCGTTCAGGAGGTCACAAACGACGATCTTACCGCGTTCGTAAACGACAACTATATCCGCATGAAGCTGATAAACATAGCCAAAAGCGCCGACGAGGACGAGACCGCCAAAAAGGAAGAGGACGAGAAAAACAAGGCGCTGCTCGACGGCTATCTCGAGGAAGCCGACGGCATGAGCTTTGAAGAATTCGACGCGATAATGGACGAATACGACGAGTACACCGCCGCTCAGGAGGAAACGGCAGAGGACGGCACGGATCTGTCCATAGACGGAGATATCTCGACCGAGCTTGACGATTCCTCACTGACCGATGATGCGGCTGCCGACGCTTCAGAGGAAGATACCTCCTCGGAAGAAAATACTTCAACGGAAGAGGACACTTCATCGGAGGAGGACGTTTCCGATGATGAAGAAGCGGCTGCCGATACCGAAACGGACGACAGCTCTGCGGCGGAGGGCACGGAGACCGAGGAGGAGGAAGATCCCTACGCTCATGAAACGGTGATAAACTACACCAACGCCATAGACACGGAAAGCTCAAACTACAACGAGGAATACGCGAAGGTGCTTGAAGCCATACACGGCGCGGAATTCGGCAAAGCCGGCATATACGAGGACGACAACAATTACTATCTCTATATGACCGCGGATATCGCCGAAAGAACCGATTACGCCGAGGAAAACAGAGCTTCGCTTTTGCAGACCTTTAAGGGCGATGAGTTTGACGAGCTGATAAAAAGCTGGATAGACGCGGCTAAGCTTACCGTCAACGAAAAAGCGATCAAGAGATACACGGTAGACGAGATATTTGAAAGACAGCAGAAATATTATTCGGAAAACGCATCTTAAAAATATATCGGGGGAGCTTGCTGAACGCTCCTCCTTTGTTTTAGTTTAAAAGGAGGTCAAAATGAAAAGCTTCAAGGCGCGGCTTATAAATTTCATGCGCGGCAGAAACGGCGGGGACGAGCTTATGCTCATGCTGACCGCGCTCTATGTCGCGGTAATGTTCATTAACGTTTTTGCTCGCTCATGGATACTGCATATTTTCGGACTCGCAGTTTTTGTTTTTACCGTCTACAGGTTCCTTTCAAAAAATCTTATCAAGCGGCAAAAGGAAAACGCCGCCGCCGTTAAAATGATAGCAAGGACGAAGCGTTATATCTCGGCGAAAAAAGACCGCAGAGAGCAAAGCAAAAAATATTTTTTCAAACGCTGTCCGGACTGTAAAAAAACTCTGCGGCTGCCGAGGGTAAAGGGAAAACACAAAACAAAATGCCCGTCCTGCGGCAGAGAGCTGACGGTAAATATCCTGAGAGACGCAAAATGATAAAAAATTTTTAAATTAAACGTTTTTTATCGAGAAAATTTTCGGAAAAATTTATGCAAAGGTATTTACAAATGAAAAAATAAGTGGTATAATATTATACAATAGGGTAAGTCTTGCTTTGCGGCGTTTGCAGGGTAAAGGCTTCTCCCGATTCGAGAAAGGAATGATTCTTAAAATGGCAAGAAAAATGAAAACCATGGACGGAAACAACGCTGCCGCATGGGCTTCTTATCCGTTTACCGAGGTCGCCGCGATCTACCCGATCACACCCTCTTCGGTAATGGCTGAGGTCACCGACCAGTGGGCGGCTAAGGGACAGACCAACATTTTCGGCACTCCCGTAAAGGTAGCCGAAATGCAGTCCGAGGCAGGCGCTTCCGGAACCGTACACGGTTCGCTCGCAGCGGGCGCGCTCACTACGACCTATACCGCTTCTCAGGGTCTGCTTCTGATGATCCCGAATATGTATAAGATCGCCGGCGAGCTTCTTCCCTGCGTTATCCACGTTTCCGCAAGATGCGTGGCTTCTCACGCTCTTAACATCTTCGGCGACCACTCGGACGTTTATGCGTGCCGCCAGACGGGCTTTGCTATGCTCTGCTCGACCAATCCGCAGGAGGTCATGGATCTCGGTACTGTAGCTCATCTTTCAACGATAAAGAGCAGAGTGCCCTTCCTGCACTTCTTCGACGGCTTCAGGACATCTCACGAGATCCAGAAGATCGAGACATGGGATAAAGCCGATATCGAGGATATGGTGGACTATGAGGCTATCGAGGAATTCAGAAGGAGAGCTGTGAACCCCGAGCATCCTACCCTCAGAGGTACTGCGCAGAACCCCGATATCTTCTTCCAGGCAAGAGAGGCCTGCAACAAATATTATGACGCCGTTCCCGAGATCGTTGAGGAATATATGAACAAGGTCAACGAAAAGGCAGGAACTAATTACAAGCTGTTCAACTACTACGGCGCACCCGATGCGACTCACGTTATCGTTGCTATGGGCTCTGTATGCGACACTATCGAAGAAACTGTCGACTACCTCAATTCCGTTGAGGGAACAAAGCTCGGTCTCGTTAAGGTACGTCTTTACAGACCCTTCCGCGCAGACAAGCTCGTTGAAGCTCTTCCCGATACCGTTGAGCAGGTATCCGTTCTTGACAGAACAAAGGAGCCCGGCTCTTACGGCGAACCGCTCTGGCTCGACGTTGTTGCGGCTCTTAAAGGAACAAAATTCCACGATGTACCCGTTACCTCCGGAAGATACGGTCTCGGCTCTAAGGACACCACTCCCGCGCAGATCAAGGCTGTATTCTGGAACGCTTCCTGGAAGGACACCTACAAGCCGAGATTCACTATCGGCATAAACGACGACGTTACCAATCTTTCGCTCGATATCCCCGACAAGCTCGATACCGCTCCTGCCGGAACGACCTCCTGCAAATTCTGGGGACTCGGCGCTGACGGTACTGTCGGAGCTAACAAAAACTCCATCAAAATCATCGGAGACCACACCGACCTTTACGCTCAGGCGTACTTCTCCTACGATTCAAAGAAGTCGGGCGGCGTTACCGTATCTCACCTCAGATTCGGCGAAACTCCGATCAAATCTACCTATCTTATAAATCAGGCTGATTTCGTTGCTTGTCATAACGAGTCCTACATCTCTAAGTATGACATGGTAACGGATATCAAGCCGGGCGGAACCTTCCTGCTCAACTGCCAGTGGAGCGAGGAGGAGCTTGACAAGCATCTTCCCGGACAGGTAAAGAGATATATCGCTCAGAACAACATCAAGCTCTATATCATCAACGGCGTTAAGATCGGTAAAGAGATAGGTCTCGGAAACAGGATCAACACCGTTCTCCAGTCCGCATTCTTCAAGCTCGCCAACATCATTCCGCTTGACGACGCAGTTAAGTATATGAAGGACGCGGCTACCGCTTCTTACTCAAAGAAGGGCGAGGCTATCGTTAAGATGAACCACGACGCTATCGACGCGGGCTATCAGCAGGTCGTTGAAGTAAACGTACCCGAGGCTTGGAAAAACTGCGAGGATACCGCTATGGGTATTCCCGAGGTTACCTGCGACGACAAGGTGCTCGAGGACTTCGTAAACAAGATCCAGATCCCCAGCAACGCTCAGAAGGGCGATTCGCTCCCCGTTTCCACCTTCGTTCATATGGCTGACGGTACCTTCCCGCAGGGCTCTGCCGCATTTGAGAAGAGAGGTATCGCCGTTGACGTTCCCGCTTGGAACAGCGACAACTGCATACAGTGTAACTTCTGCTCTTATGTATGCCCGCACGCCGTTATCCGTCCCGTTATCATGACGGCTGACGAGCTTAAAAAGGCTCCGGAGCTTGCAAGAGAAAAGGCTAAGCCCTGCACCGGCATGAAGGACGCATATTTTGTAATGACCATTTCGGCTCTCGACTGCACCGGCTGCGGCTCGTGCGTAAACGTATGTCCCGGAAAGAAGGGCGAAAAGGCTCTGTCGCTCGCACCCCTCGAGGTACAGCTCAAGGAGCAGGAGCTTTTCAACTACGGACTTACACTTAAAGAGAAGCCCGAGGTCCTTGAAAAATTCAAGGAGACCACCGTTAAGGGTTCACAGTTCAAGCAGCCGCTTCTCGAGTTCTCGGGCGCGTGCGCAGGCTGCGGCGAAACTCCGTATGCAAAGCTTGTAACTCAGCTCTTCGGCGACAGAATGTATATCGCTAACGCTACCGGCTGCTCGTCCATCTGGGGCGGCTCCGCTCCCTCGACCCCGTATACCACCAACAAGCTCGGCAAGGGTCCTGCCTGGGGCAACTCGCTGTTTGAGGACAACGCAGAATACGGCTACGGTATGTTCCTTGCTCAGAACACCATAAGAAAGAGAGCTATCGCTAAGGTACTCGAGCTTTCAAAGACCACCAAGGCTAAGGACGTCAAGACCGCCTGCGAGAATTATCTTGCTACAATAGACGACGGCGCGGCTAACTCGCCCGCTACCGACGCTCTTATCGCGGCTCTCAAGAAGTCCAAGACCAAGGCTGCCGAGGAGATCCTTAAGGACGCGGACTTCCTCAGAAAGAAGTCAATGTGGATCTTCGGCGGAGACGGCTGGGCTTATGATATCGGCTTCTCCGGACTTGACCACGTTATCGCTCAGGGCGAGGACGTAAACATCTTCGTATTCGATACCGAGGTTTACTCCAACACCGGCGGACAGTCCTCCAAGTCCACTCCGACGGGCGCTATCGCGCAGTTCGCCGCGGCAGGCAAGGAGGTCAAGAAGAAGGATCTCGCCGGCATAGCTATGACCTACGGTTATGTATATGTTGCTCATATCGCAATGGGCGCGGACTACAACCAGTGCATCAAGGCTATCGCCGAAGCGGAGGCTTACAACGGACCTTCTCTCATCATCGCTTACGCTCCCTGCATCAACCACGGTATCAAGGGCGGCATGAAGCTTGCTCAGACAGAAGAGAAGAAGGCTGTACAGGCGGGCTACTGGCACCTCTACAGATACAATCCTACTCTTAAGCTCGAGGGCAAGAATCCGTTCATACTCGATTCCAAGGCTCCTACAGCCGATTACAAGGAATTCCTCATGGGCGAGGTTCGCTACAACGCGCTTGCAAGACAGAATCCCGAAAGAGCGGAGGATCTGTTCAATAAGGCTATCAAGAACGCCGCGGACAGATATGATTATCTCGTAAGATACGCTAAGCTCTACAACAACGAGGGTTAATTTGTCACATTAATATAAAGGGTCGGATCGCTTAAAACGCGGTCCGATCTTTTTTTGTTTTCTTTTGCTATTGACATACGCTCTTAAAAATGTTATAATAATAATATAATTTGCGGGAGTACGGCTTTGGAAAGCCGTTGAGATGATATCCCTTGAACCTGTCGGATAATGCCGTCGTAGGAAGCAAATAATTTTTTGTAAAAAAGCTTTCTGCACTCTTTGTCAAAAGGTTCGGAAAGTATTTTTTTCTTTAAGAAGGCAGCTATGAAATATTGTTTAACTATAGCCGGCTCGGACTGCTCCGGCGGGGCGGGTATACAGGCTGATATAAAGACCTTTTCCGCGCTCGGCTGCTACGGCATGAGCGTTATAACCGCAGTCGTTGCGGAAAATACATCGAGAGTGATCTCCGTCACCCCGCTTGACGCAAAATGTATCGGTCAGCAGATAGACGCGGTATTTGAGGATATAGCGGTAAGCGCGGTAAAGATAGGTATGCTGCCCGACGAGTCC
>CANQCJ010000004.1 GCA_947589205.1 uncultured Ruminococcus sp.
TAAGCAGCTCCGCGCCCCTGTTGGCGACAAGCTCCTTATTTGAGGTGACAACGCTCTTTCCCTTTTCAAGAGACTTTTTTGTAAAAGTATATGCCGGCTCGACGCCGCCTATTACCTCGGCTACTACCTCTATCTCATCGTCCTCGAGCACGATGTTAAAATCCTTTATCATTCTGTCGGCAAAGGGACTTTCCGGAAAATCGCGAAGATCGACGATATATTTTATATCACAGTCTCTGCCTACCTTTTTGGAGATAGACTCTCTGTTCTTTTCAAAAAGCTCGACCGTTCCCGAGCCGACGACTCCGTAACCTATTACTGCAACATTTTTCACTTTCAATTCCCCCTGTTTATGGGCAGTATTTTACTTATTTTAATTAAGTATAACACAATTCAAGCAGATTTGTCAATTAATATTCTGTATATTTTTTGAAATAGGCAGATATTTGTATATCTTAACGCAAAAATATTCGTCAAAGCTCTTGCTTTTTGTGAGAAAATAGTGTACAATATTATTATAATGATATTGTAAAAAAGGAAGTGCTAAAAAATATGAAGGAAATGATGACTAATTATCTGCTCGGGGCTGTCGCCTGTATCGTTCTGGGCATCGCCCTGCTCATAGATCCGCTTATCATTACCGATGTGCTCGGAAAAGCTCTCGGCGTTATTTTTATCGTCTGGGCGGTAATAGGCATTCTCGGATTTTTCATTTCTCGCTCGCGCGGCGGCGAAGCGGGTATCCTTTCGCTTATAGCCGACATAATAAAATTTGCCGCGGGCGTTTACGTCTTTATCGACCCGAATCTGCTCGTAAAGATCGTCATGATAACGATAGGCTTCTATCTTCTCTGCTCCGGCATACCGCAGCTTATTTCCGCCGTAAGGATACGCTCTATCGCTCCCGACAGGTGGATGCTTCCGCTCGTAAGCTCGCTCTTGACCGTCGTTATCGGCGCGTTCATGCTGCTTTCTCCGGTCTGGATAACCGAAAAGCTCATGCGCCTTGTGGGAATTATCCTGCTCGTCTCGGGAATATGCAATTTCCTGAGCGGCTTTAACGGAACTCGGCTTTACAACAAGCTCAAAAAGGATATAGAGTACGGCGGCGGACGCGGCAGGGACGACAGAGACACCTCCGCAGAGGATAAGCGCAACGCTATCGATGTTGACTGACATACTATTATTAATATATCACGGCGGCTGATGAGAAACAGCCGCCGTTGTTTTTTTTATAAAACAGATCTCCTCCCCCGGAGGTTTTTCGCCGCGCGCTCAAAGGGGAAAAAGCAGCGTGCGAAAATACCTCGCAAGGGGAGGAGATCCGTGGGGTATGGTAAATTGATGTCATAAGCTTTATTTAGACTGCGCATTTTTCGCGCATGAGCGCCAGCAGCTTTTTTTCTCTGCGCGATACCTGCACCTGCGTCATGCCGAGGGCTAACGCCGTTTCGGTCTGGGTCTTGCTGCGGAAATATCTCAGATATATAAGCTGTTTATCCTTTTGCTCCAGCATATCCAGCGCGTTTTTCAGTGTCATAAGCTCGATTATCCTGTCCTCGGAGGACGGCACCGGAACGTCCGCTTCCTCCGCGCCGTCCTCGTCGAACACCGTAAGGCTGACTATCGGCTGAGAAGCCGCCAACGCCTCCGCGACGGCCTGCTCGGAACGCTGACTTAGCGCGCTCAATTCTTTTATGGTCGGCTCGCGGCCGTTTTCTGTCATGAACGTTTCGCGGCAGCGGGCGAGCTTCAGCGAAAGCTCTCTTACTCCGCGGCTGACCCGTATCGCGCCGCCGTCACGGAAAAGGCGTTTTATCTCTCCGAGTATCACCGGTACGGCGTAGGTGGAAAATTTCACTCCCCGCGATTCGTCAAAGGCGCGGGACGCCTTCATAAGTCCCATGCAGCCTGCCGAATACAGGTCGTCGTATTCTATTCCGCGCCCTCGGAAACGGTTAGCGCACAGGTGTACAAGTCCTAAGTTTTCTTCCGCTCTTGTCTGAAAGGTTTGCTTTGCATTCATTCGGCGATCTCTCCTGCAAGACTTTTTCCATGACAAGGACCGTGCCGTTTCCCGGAGAGCTTTTTACGCGCAGCTTGTCGGTAAAGCTCTCCATTACGGCAAAGCCGAGACCCGCGCGTTCCTCCTCGGGGGCGGTGGTGAACAGCGGCTGCATAGCTTGTCCGATGTCCTCTATCCCGCAGCCCTTGTCGCGTATTTTTATGTAAACTCTCCTGTCGCCGAAAAGCTTTATCTGCATATACACTATCCCGCCCGGCATATCTCTGTAGGCGTGTACAACGCAGTTGGTCACCGCCTCGGACACTGCTGTCTTTAGCTCCGCAAGCTCGCTGACAAGCGGGTCGAGAAGCGATATAAAGGAAGAAGCCGCCGCTCTTGCGAACGCCTCGTTCTCGCTTGAAGCGATAAAGCTGAGCTTCATTTCATTTATGCACCCGTTCATGTTTAACTACCTCCGGACAGTGTTTATTATCTCGCAAAGCCTGCCTATGCCGGAAAGCTTCATGACCTTTGCGATATACGCCGGCGGGTCGGCTACTATAAGCTTCCCGCCAAGCTCGTTTATAAGCTTGTACCTTCCCATGACAAGCCCGATGCCGGAGCTGTCCATAAAGCTCACGTTTGAAAAATCGAGTATCAGCTTGTCTATCGGCGCGCTTTTTACAGCGCGGTCTATCTCGGTCCTCATCGCCGCGGCGGTGTGGTGATCTATGTCGCCGCTAAGATGCGCCGTCAGCGTCTGAGAGTTTATTTCGATGCTCACCAATTTTAAAAACACACCTTCTTTTAGAAATTAGAGATAAGAGGTAAGAGATATGAGGTAAGAGTTTCCTTTTTTCTGTAAACTATTATAGCACGCATTAAAGGAAAAATTTGTCGGTTTTTGTATGCCGAAAAAAGAATTTTTCGACAAAAAATACCCTTCGCGCCGCGGGAGCGGGCAAAGGGACAAAAACGTTGTGTATTTTGCATAAGTTAAAGTGTACAAAAAAACAATAGCACGATTGTAGAGAATAACCAAAATGTTAAAAGTGCACAAAAACGGTTTCCGTAAACGTTTTCGGGAGCTTGACAAACTAATTGAAAATTGATATAATTAATAATAGTCCTTGATGTCTTTTTATACATTTCTTACGAAAAACGCATGGTGATAATGTGCAAAACTGTTAAAAGTTTTGTCTATTATCAATATGTGGAGTTAAGTTTGCGCTAAAATACTAAATGTATGGTTTGGACACGATTCCTTAGCATTTTACACAAAAAGCTGTCAGCATTTTAAACAAAGAACGAACGCCGTGAGCTTTGCGGCGGTGAAAGAGGAAAACACGATGAACGAGATCATTCTTTCGACAAATAACCTCTGCCGCGATTTTAAAATAGGCGACGGTAGCGTTGTTTCAGCTCTTAAAAATGTCAGCATCGACATCGAACGGGGAAAGCTTACTATCCTTAGAGGACGTTCGGGAAGCGGCAAGACCACGCTGATAAATATTTTGGGCGCGCTCGACCGACCGACCAAGGGTTCGGTGGATTTCGGCGGGAGGGATATCACAAAGCTCTCCGACAAAAAGCGGGACAATATCCGCAGAACGGAAATGGCTTTCGTTTTCCAGTCGGTCGCGCTTATGAGCGGACTGACGGCGTTTGAGAACGTCGAGTTCGGACTGAGGCTTGCGCGGTATCCGTATGATAAGCGCAGGGCGAGAGTTACCGAGGTCATGACGGACGTGGGTCTCGATAAAAGAATGCACCACCGTCCGAGCGAGATGAGCGGCGGCGAACAGCAGAGGACGGCTATTGCGAGAGCGATAGCGCACGAGCCGATGATCGTCTTTGCGGACGAACCGACCGCCGAGCTGGACACCAACACCGCGCTGCACATAGTATCGCTTTTCAAGCGTCTCGTAGCAGAGCGCGGCATGACTATAATCATGACGACGCACGACCCGAGCATGATAGATATTGCAGACAAGGTATATACTCTTGAGGACGGTGAGATAGTTGAGGAAGGCTGAAGCCGTTAAGGATATGATAGCTCCCGACGGTGATAACCATATGATAAGCTGCGAAAATCTTGTTAAGATCTATAAGACCTCCGAGGTCGAGGTCGTTGCCCTGCAGGGCTTGGATCTTACCGTAGAGCGCGGAGAGCTTATGGCTATCGTCGGAAATTCCGGAAGCGGAAAATCGACGCTGCTGAATATGCTGGGCGGTCTCGACCGGCCGAGCGCGGGCGCGCTTTTCGTGGACGGAAAGAATCTGCTCAAATTTACCGACGCCGACTATGTTAAGTATAAGCGCGAGACGGTGGGCTTTGTGTGGCAGAACAACGCCAGAAACCTTGTGCCGTATCTTACCGCGGTGCAGAACGTTGAGCTGCCCATGCTGCTTGAAGGCTCTCACCGGCGCAGAGAACGCGCGCTCGAGCTGCTCGACAAGGTAGGACTGAGCGGAAGAAAAAATTCCCGTCTCGACCAGATGAGCGGCGGCGAACAGCAGAGAGTGGCTATCGCGATAGCCCTCGCCAACGACCCGAGACTGCTGCTTGCGGACGAACCGACTGGCTCTGTGGACACAAAGACCTCCCGCGTGATACTCGATATTTTCAAGGAGCTTAACCGCAATGAAGCGCTGACGATCGTTATAGTTACTCACGATGTCAAGATGGCGAGGAGCATAGACCGAGTGGTGGCTATAAGAGACGGAAGAACCAGCTCGGAGATAGTAAGAAGAAGATCCTACAAGGAGGATCTCGCGGAGCTTGCGGTGATACGCAGCGGCGGGCGGGAGCAGCCCGAAAGCGAGGACGAGGACGATTTTACTCATGAGGAGCTTGTCGTACTCGACAGGGCGGGAAGATTGCAGCTTCCCAAAAATTACATGGACACCATAGGGATAAAGGGCGGCGACAGAGTAAGAGTAGAGCTTGACGAGGAGTCGCAGCGGCTTTATCTTATAAAAGAAGATAGGATTAGAAGTTAGAGGTCAGACGCTTACCTCTCAAGAGCGCAGCGATCTAGCTTCTGAGAGAAATAATTCGAGCTACAGAAAACAAAAAAGGTTTCTGTAGCTTCGAGCACAAAACAATTTCGGTATTCAATGTCTTTTGCAAAATTCGTCCGTCTTTTTGAAAAGGCATTTGATATAAACAGCAAAGCAAATTTACTGGAAAGGTGGATTCATAGTGAATAACACAATGCTAAGACGTGTTATCTCATCTGCGGTCGCAGCTATGATGCTTGCCTCGGCGGCTTTTCCCGCTTATGCCGAGTCCAATGAGGACGAGGCGGCGGCATTAGACGTGTCGGCTGACGTTTCCGAGGCGCAGGGCGATACCGCCGATACTGCCGAAGGCGTTCGCACGGAGGAATCTTACAGAGCGTTCTACACGAAGTATGCTTCGGAAAAGGGCGCCGACGGTGAGATCACTCTCACGGGGCAGGACATCTACAACGCGGATTTTGAGGCTCTCGAGGGCACAGAGATCTCAATAGCCGACGTTGGCGGCGAAAGCGGCGTGCTCAACTGGGCTAACCAGAGCGGCGGCTTTTCGTTCTCGCTTGACGTACCGCAGGCGGGTACCTACTGCGTAAGAATGAACTATTATGTTCCTCAGGAAAGCAACACCAGCGACGTTGAGTTTGAGATGAAGATCAACGGCGAATGTCAGTATCCTACCGCTTCGCGCATTACATTGCCTAAAGTATGGGTAAATGAGGCGACGACCGGCGGAACGGGTATAGACACTGATACCAGAGGAAACGATATCCGTCCCGGACAAGAGCCGTTCGCAAAATGGCAGACTGTTCCGTTCAACGATATCGACGGACTTTACGGAACGCCGCTGCTTTTCTATTTTGAAGCGGGAACGAACCGCGTAGAGATAACCTCCGAAAAAGCGCAGCTTGCTATAAAGGAGTTTACGCTTTATCAATATCAGGCGCCTGAAGCCTATAAGCAGCCCTCCTCGTCCGATCTAAGCTCCGCTTCCGGACAGAGGATAACCCTCGAGGGCGAGCTTGCGGACGAAAAGAACGACCGCGGACTCTTCCCGACAAGCGATATGCACTCGTATATCACATCGGCTGTAAACGGCACCAGTCCTACCAAGACAAGATACAACACTATCGGCAAGGCGAGCTGGAGCCAGTCTACTCAGTCGGCGACATGGAGCTTTACCGTTAATACCGACGGCTGGTACAAAATAGGTATCCGCGCAAAGCAGGATCAGAACCGCGGAATGTATTCAAACAGAAGACTTTATATAGACGGAACAGTCCCCTGCAAGCAGGCGGATCAGATAAAGTTTTACTACAATTCCGACTGGAGCGTCACCGTTCCTTCCGTTTCAAACGATGAAATAGCAGACCCGCTTTATTTCTATCTGACGGCAGGACAGCACACCCTTACGCTTGAAGCCGTGCCCGGCGAGATAGGCGACATAATGGGCGAGCTTGACGACATTACCTATGACATAAACGAGTATTACAGAAGGATACGCCAGATAACGGGACCGGATCCGGACGAATACAACAACTACAACATAGACCAGACCATACCCGAGATAGTCCCCGATTTCAAGGCGTTCTCTTCGAGGCTCATGGAGCTTAAAAAGGAGATAGAGAGCCTTTCAAATCAGGGCGGATCGGAAGCTGTTACGCTTGAAAAAATGGCTATCGCTCTTGACGAGTGTATCGAAAAGCCCGACAGGATACCCGAAATGATGGATCAGCTGAAGGAAAACGTTACCTCGCTTTCATCATGGGTAAGCACCTACCGCGGTCAGCCGCTCGAGATAGACCTTATCGAGATATGCACCTCCGATCAGGAATTTTCAGACTGCAGCTCAAACTTTTTCAAGTCCTTTAAATACGGATTTGATTCGTTCATCGGCTCCTTCTTTGAGGATTATAATTCTCTGACGGATATTGAAGAGGGCGCGGACGTTATGACCTGCTGGATCTCCCTCGGACGTGATAACGCGACCGTCGTTACAAATCTTGTAAACAACGAATATAACGTCAATGCTAAAACCAAAGTAAATATGAAGCTCGTTCAGGGCGGTATCATTGAAGCTACCTTCGCCGGAAAAGGACCGGATCTCGCGCTGTTCATGGGCGGAGACTTCCCGATACAGCTTGCGTCAAGAAACGTTCTTGTGGATCTTTCCAAGTATCCCGACTATGAGGAGGTCACCAAGAGATTTTCTCACGACGCTATGACGCTTTATGAGTATAACGGCGGAGTTTACGGACTTCCCGTTTCGCAGACCTTCCCGATGCTTTTCTACCGCAGCGACGTTCTTGAAGAGCTCGGCGTAGACGCGGAAAAGGATCTCGCTACATGGGACGGACTTATGAACGTTCTTCCCATACTCCAGAGAAACTACATGGAGATAGGTCTTATACTTCCCGTAATGGGCGGCACCTCCGGCGTCACCACCGTTTCGCCTGTTACCGAAGCCGGAAACACCTTCGCTATGCTTCTGCTTCAGCAGGGCGTAAACTATTACGACGACGCTAAGACCAAGACCAACTTCGATTCTCCCGAAGCGGTCGACGCGTTTGAACAGTGGACTGAATTCTACACCAAATACAGCTTCAGCCAGACCTATGACGCATTCACGCGTTTCAGACAGGGCGATATGCCTATAGTTATCCAGAACTATACGTTCTTCAATCAGCTTTCCGTTGCCGCTCCCGAAATAAGAGGCTGCTGGGACTTCATGCACGTTCCCGGAACGCCTAACGCAGAGGACGGAACGGTAACTCTTTCGGACGGCTCTAAGATAAGCATAGCTTCCAACTCGACCGGTTCGGGCGCGCTCATATTCAAGACCTGCCCGGATACCGACGCTGCTTGGGACTTTATCAAGTGGTTCACCTCCGACGAGATACAGACCGAATACGGCAACGATATAGAATCCGTTCTCGGCACGATGGGACGCTTCGATACCGCTAACCTTAACGCGCTCCAGCAGCTTTCGTGGACTCAGACACAGTGCAACAAGCTGTTAGAGCAGCTCAACGCGCAGATAGAGATCCCGGTAATACCCGCTTCCTACGGCGTTACAAGAGGCGTAAACAACGCGTTCAGAGAAGTAGCCAACCAGTATGAGAACGCAAGAGATACGCTTTTCTGGTATGATAAGGACATAAACGAGGAGATCACGCGCAAGAACAACGACCTCGCTATGTATTCGGAATAAGAAAGGGGAGAGCATATTTTATGGCGAAAAATAATAACAACGATACGCCCTCTAACAGAATGACATACTGGGCGTATACCTGGCACATGATGAAGGTGCAGAAGGGCTGCTACGCTTTGCTTGCTCCTTTCATGATACTCTTTTTGATCTGCACGATTATACCCGTTTGTATGTCGCTCCCTATGAGTTTTACAAACTTCAACATGATACAGTCTCCCAAATGGGTAGGCTTATCCAACTTTTATACGCTCTGCCTTAACGACAGCGTATTCCTCATCGCGATAAGAAACACTCTTATCTTCGCGATATTCACAGGACCGTTCGCATATGCGCTGAGCTTTCTTGTAGCTTGGCTGATAAACGAGATGAATCCGTTCTTAAAAACATTCTTCACCTTCGTTTTCTATGCGCCGTCAATGACCACCTCGGTATACGTTACCTGGCAGCTCATTCTTTCGGGCGACCAGTACGGATACCTTAACGCTATCCTGCTCGACTTTGGTTTTGTCAGCAAGCCTATACAGTGGCTCACCGATACGACCTACATACTGGGCGTCTGCATCATCGTTCAGCTGTGGATGTCGATGGGCGCGGGCTTCCTTGCTATCCGCGCGGGCTTCCAGAACATAGATAAGTCTATGTACGAGGCGGGAGCTATCGAGGGTATCAAGAACAGATGGCAGGAGCTTTTCAAAATAACTATCCCGTCGATGGGACCGCAGCTTCTCTTCGCTGCCGTAAACCAGATCGCCGGCTCGTTCACCGTTGGTACGGTAGGACAGATGCTCGTCGGTCTGCCCTCGACCGATTACGCGGCTCACACCATTATGAACCACGCTACCGACTACGGAAGCGTTCGTTACGAGATGGGCTACGCTTCGGCAGTCTGCTTCGTGCTCTTCCTTGCAATGCTTCTCGCTAACAAGGGCGTAAACTGGCTGCTCGGCAAATATATAGATTAAGGGGAGGTGCAGATAGAAAATGGCAAGAAAAAGAAAAAAGAAATCCATAGAACAGTTAAAGGTCAAGGAAAAGCATAAGCCTATTAACGGTTCTGTCGGCGGCAACGTCGTGATCTTCATATTCTTAACGCTGCTCGGAATTTTTATGGTATTCCCTATCTACTACTCCGTTATACAGTCGTTAAAGCCCGTTGAAGAGCTGTTCGTGTTCCCTCCGAAGCTCTATGTACTTAATCCGACCTTTAAAAACTTCTCGGATATGTTCAAGGTAGCGGCGGAATCGCTCGTACCTCTTTCAAGATACGTATTCAACAGCGTGTTCACAACGATAGTTATCTGCGTCTGCAACGTGTTCGTTACCTGTATGGCGGCATTCGTGCTTTCAAAGTGCAAATTCCCCGGCGACAAGCTGCTCAACAAGATAATCGTTATCGCGCTTCTGTTCCAGTCGCAGGCGACCTGGATCATGCAGTTCCTCGTATACTCAAAGCTTCACATAATAGATACATACTGGGTACTGATACTTCCCTACATCGCTACGGCAATGAACCTTTACCTTATGCGTCAGAGTATGACGACTATACCCGATTCTATGGTAGAAGCGGCTAAGGTCGACGGCGCGGGACTTTTCAGGATCTGCTGGCAGATAGTTGTTCCCAACTCAAAGCCGGCGATCATGACGATAATCATATTCGCTTTCCAGCAGGCATGGAACATCAACGGCGGCTCGGTGATCTACTCGGAGGAGTACAAAACGCTTCCGACTATTGTTCAGCAGATCTCGCTTGCGGGTCTTGCAAGACAGGGTGTTACCTTCGCCTCCGCAGTATTACTTCTGATTCCTCCGCTTGTAGTATTCCTCATAGCTCAGGGCAACGTCATGGAGACAATGGCTAACTCCGGTATGAAGGATTGATCTAAACGACCTATATTAAGAAAAGGAAACAGGTGATAATACAGTGAATGGATTTAAAAAATATGCAAAAAGGCTGTTAGGTCTTTCATTGGCTGCCTGCACGGCGCTGACCATGTCCGTCACTGCTTTCGCAGAAGAGCCTTACGAATCCTACAGCTATGACTTCTGGGACGAGGCAATCCCCTCGCAGGTGGGTTATACCGTTGATACCACCATTTCCGGAAGAGAAATGGAGCTTTCAAGGCTTTCCGACCCGGAAGATCCTCTCTTTTACAGCGAGGACGCTTCTGCTTCGCTCAGCGAGGCAAGAGACTTTGACGTTTTCGAGGACAGCGAGATCTGGATAGCCGACACCGGCAACAGCAGGATACTCGTACTCGACAGCACCTACAGGATCAAGGCAAGATATTACGGCGTTACCGGCACCTCAAAATTGGAAGATGTAGAGCAGAGCGAGGACGGCAAAACGTCGATGTTCAAGGAACCTTACGGACTTAAAGTAACGACCAGCCCCGTGACCGGCAAGAAAACGGTCTACATAGCCGATTATTCAAATTCAAGAGTCGTAAGAGCTTACGTGGCGAGCGACACCGAGCTGGTGCTCGAGCAGGAATACACAAAGCCGGAGGAAAAGCTCTACACCTCAAAGACCTTTAACCCCTCGAAGGTACAGGTCGATTTCGCGGAGAACGTGTATGTCGTTGTAAAAAGCGTAAACAACGGCGCGGTACAGTTTAAATCCGACGGATCGTTCACCGGCTTCTACGGAGCTAACAGAGTACAGGTCACCGCAAAGGTAATCGCTCAGAAGCTCTGGAGAAAGATCGCTTCAAACGAGCAGATCGCCGGAATGAGCAGAACGGTCCCGGTAGAGTACGCAAACTTCGATATGGACGATGAAGGCTTTATCTACACCGTAACGGAGGTAAAGACCGACACCGACGCAGTTAAGAAAATGAACCCCGCCGGATATAACGTCTGGGACAACGCGGCGGGAGACGATTACACCTTCGGCGACAACACCGCGGCGCAGTACGATATGACTACAAAGAAGAGCCATTCCACAAAGCTGACGGATATCGCCGTAGACAAAAACGGCATCATAAACATTCTCGACTTTGAGACGGGCAGAGTTTTCCAGTATGACAGACTTGCAAACCTTATCTGCATATTCGGAACGAACAACGCGACCGCCGACCAGAGAGGCTCCTTCAGCAGCCCGAACGCTGTTGAGACCAAGGGAGAAAAAATACTGGTGCTCGAAGGCTCAAAGACAAGAAACGATATCACGATATTCAGAATGACCGTTTTCGGAGAAAATCTCCACAAGGCGTTTGAATATTACGACGAGGGACTTTATCTCGAAGCCGCTCCCTACTGGGAGGAAATAACCAAGCGCGACGGCGGATATACCTACGCGCACGTCGGTCTCGGCAAGGCGGATCTCAAAAACGGCAACTATAAAGAAGCTATGGAAAGATTCAAGATCGCCCACACAAGAAAGAATTACGATAAGGCGTTTGAATATTACAGAGATCAGTGGCTTCAGGATCACTTCACTATAATAGCAGTGATCGTTATCGCGCTCTTTGTGGTATGGCTGGTATTCAAGATAATAAAGGTCAGCCGCGCAAGGACCTACAAACTAAAACATAAGAATTAAGGAGGTCGGATAAACAATGGATTCAATGTATGATTTTTCTACACTGGGCTGGGTAAGGCACGTTGTTTTCCACCCCGGTGAGGGCTTTGAGGATCTCAGATGGAAAAAGCAAGGCTCTCTCAAGCTTTCATTCGTGATCGTTCTGATGCTCTTTATAGCGATGGTGGCGCAGAACAGAATGGTCGGTTACGCCTACAACACGAATACCGTAAAGATATTCAACGTAGTGCCGCTTATCGTTCAGTCTGTCGTATACTTCGCTACATGGGTCATCGGAAACTGGTGTATTTGTACCCTTCTTGACGGAGAGGGAACGCTCAAAAAAATATGTATCTTCTCGGCATACGCACTCGTACCTTATATAATCTGCACCTTCATAGCGGTAGCTCTTTCAAACGTTATACTGCTCGAGGAATCTATCTGGTACTATGCGTTCACCTACTTAGGTATAGGCTGGTCGGTAGTTCTGATGATCTCGGCGATGAAGGCCGTACATCAGTACACGATGCCGAAAACGCTTATCTCGATACTGCTTACGCTGATAGCTATGCTGCTGATACTTTTCTTGGCGATACTTCTTCTCTCACTCTTCCAGCAGGTATATGTATTTGTTTATACGATCTACACCGAAATAGAATACAGGATCCGCGGATAAACAGAAAGGGTGGTGTAAAATGCAAAACAAGAATTACAAGAAGATACTGACCTTCGCGTTGGTTCTTTCAATGATCATGCCCATCGGTTCTGTTGCGGCTGATTCGGATACCGCAGACGCCGAAAACGACATCATGCCTATCTCGGCGGGCGATGAAGAAGCTCCCGTGGACGAAGCCGTTCCCGAAGAGGACGAGGCGGCTGACGACGCGGACGCAGATGCCGACTCAGAAGCCGACACGGACGCGGAAGCCGACGCCGGAGCTGATGAAGAAGCCCCCGAGGAGGAGACCTCTGATGATGAAGCTGCCGAGGGCGAGGACGCGGAGGAGGAAGAGGATTCCGACGAGCTTGAGCCGATGATAACCAATGAGGAAGCGCTCGCCTCCTGCGAGCTTGTCGCCGAAAACGACAACCTCATGATGTATCTCGATGAAGAAAACGCGAGACTTTGCTTTAAAGTAAAAGCCTCCGGAAAATGCTGGTGGACCTCTCCGATAAACGCCGCAGCCGATCCTACTATAGTAGACGATAAGGGCAGCACGATGAAGAGCGGACAGATAAAGCAGGTCAACTCTATCATGGCGATAAATGTCGGCGACCTCGATCAGGCAAAAAGGACCGAGCTTCCCGCGCCGGCGTTCTCGAACACCGCAAGGGTGAGCTTCAAAAAGGAAGCC
Organism: uncultured Ruminococcus sp.; assembly: GCA_947589205.1. Lineage (GTDB taxonomy): Bacteria > Bacillota > Clostridia > Oscillospirales > Ruminococcaceae > YE71. The sequence goes on from CANQCJ010000004.1 coordinate 13,110, forward strand.
AACGGAGTAGCGGTCACCTGCGACTATACCTCGAAGCATAAGGTAAAGGTGACGATGCACTACGAGCTTAAGGAAAACAGCATTCACTGCTATGTCAAGTCCTCCGAGATCGTTGAAAAGGACAATTCCAGCGATGTAGGAAAGGTAACGACAAAGCTTATACTCAATCCCTACATGGGAGCGGTCTCCTCGGTAAATCCCGACGGAACGCCTACGCAGGGCTATATGATAGTTCCCGACGGAAGCGGAGCGGTCATCAATTATAACAACGGAAAGACCAATTACGCAAGCTACAGCCAGAAGATATACGGCAGAGACTATACCGCCGTACCTCTTACCGCGCCGAGAGTAACAGCGCAGGCGTACCTGCCGGTGCTCGCGACGGTAGAGGGAAATTCCGGACTTGTATCTGTCGTCACCGAGGGCGAGGGCAACGTTTCGGCTAACGCTCAGGTAAGCGGACAGAACAAACAGGCTTACAACAACTGCTACTTCACGTTCGAGACCAGAAGCTCCGATGAGTTCTTCATGAGCGGAACCGACTCGAACAAGATAACGGTCTTTGAAAAGGGCGATATCCAGACCGAACAGTTCGGTATAGAATATTTCCCGATAGACAAGGAGGACGGCGTAAATTATGCCGACTGCGCCGCCGTTTACAGAGATTATCTCGTAAACAGCAAGGGTCTCAAGCAAAAGACTGCCGCCGATACGACGCAGCTTTATGTGGACACCTACGGAGCGGTGCTTAAAGAGGAGTCGATAGTCGGACTTCCGATAACGCTCAAAAAGCGTCTGACGACCTTCGATCAGGCTTCAGAGATCGCTTCCTCGCTCAAAAATGCCGGCGTTGATTCTATCGTTATGAATTATAACGACTGGACGACCGAATCTATCAAGAACAGAGTCGCCGATAACGCCGATGCCTGCGGAAAGCTCGGAAAGACCTCCGATCTTACCGGACTTAACGGCGACGGACTTACCGTTTACGGCTCGGTAAACAATTTCACGATGGAAAAGGGAAGCTGGGGCTACTTTATGCTGTCGAACACAGCGATAAGAGTTTCAAGCGCGTATTCGAGACAGTCTACCTACAGTCCCGCGTTCGGAGTGCAGGAGACCGGAGTTTCCCCCGCGCTGATAGCGCCCAACACCTATAAGAAGATATTTGACGAAACGCTCTCAAGCTTCACCGGAAACGGCGTTACTCAGATGGGCTACGGCGACTGGTCGACAAAGCTCGTCAGCGACTTTTCAAAGAAAAACCGCTCGGCGAGAAGCAAGACCGAACAGACGATAACCGACGGCTACAAGGCGGCTGCCGACAGCGGACAATCTATAATCGCAGAAGGCGCAAACTCCTACGTTCTGCCCTATGTCAGCGCGGTGACCGATATCCCGCTCTACTCGAGCGCGTTCAATATCACCGATGCGGATATACCGTTCTATCAGATGGTCATACACGGATATGTTCCCTATTCGACCGAAGCGATAAACGCAAGCTCGGATCAGAACCGCACGTTCATGCGCGCAGTAGCGGCAGGCTCTAACATCAACTATGATATGATCTATGAGCAGGCGTCGGAGCTTATCGACACAAGAGACGACGATCTCTACTATTCGCATTACTCGGGCTGGCTCGACACCGCCGCGAATCAGTTCAAGGCCGCCGACAAGGCGCTCTCGGCTGTAAGCGACTATACCATCTCGAATTATGAGATAGACGGAGACATTCTCAGAACGACCTACAGCAAGGACGGCGCAGCCGATGTTGTTGTTGAAGTCGATACCAAAAACTGCACCGTTAAGACAGGAAGCGAGACCATAGACCTCGTCGCGGAGGGTGCTGTTGACGAAGGAGGTGCGGTAAGCTGATGAGCGAAATGGAAAAGAATCAGGTCGAAGAGACCGTTGATGAAGCAGTTGAAGAAGAGACTGTGGAGGAAGCTGTTGAAGAGACCAAGCCCGAAGCGGATTATTCCGCCGCCGCGGCTATACCCGCAAAAACAAAGGGCATGAAGATCCCTTACGAAAGAAGAAAAGCCCTTTACGGCTACGGCTTCATCGCGCTGTGGTTCATAGGAAGTATCTACTTCTTCATAGCTCCGCTGATAGTTTCGCTTGTCTACTCGTTCCACGACACAAAGGTCGGCGACGGCGGAATGGAGCTTTCAAACTTAGGCTTCCAGAATTACTACAACGCTTTCAGAAAGAGTCAGGACTACGTTCCGGCGCTTTCCAACATGATAAAAAATACCGTACTCAATACCCCGCTCATACTCATCTTCTCGGTATTCGTTGCGGTAATACTCAATCAGAAATTTAAAGGAAGAACAGCCGCAAGAGCTATCTTCTTCCTCCCCGTAATCATAGCGACCGGACCTGTTATCGATATAATAAACGGTAATATGTCCACCGGCGGCTACACCGGCGGTTCGGAGCAGTTCAGCACGATGTTCGAGACCGACCTCGTTGACGACCTGCTCACATTCCTTGGAATTTACAACATAAGCGATAAGCTTACGGACGTGATCACAACGCTGACATCGGATATATTCAATCTGGTGTGGAGGTGCGGTATACAGATACTCCTCTTCCTCTCGGCGCTCCAGGGCATACCCTATTCTGCAAAGGAAGCGGCTTCGATGGAGGGCGCGACCTCGTGGGAATATTTCTGGAAGATAACCGTTCCGTATATCAGCCCGATGCTTATAGCAAGTCTGGTATACACGATAGTAGACTCGTTCGTTGATCCTGAGAACGAAGTTATGACTCTCGTTCTTGCGCAGTCGCAGCAGTGGGAGCACGGCTACTCCGCGGCAATGGCGTGGGCATACTTCGCAATAGTCGGCGTGATACTCGCGATACTGCTGGCGTTAGTAAACAAATTCGTTTACTATGAAGTTGATTGATAAGGGGGGATAACATTGGCAACCAAAAAAGAAGAAAAAGAATTTGAAAAGGAACGGAAACAGTATAATAAAGAGCGTATGAAGAAAATGAAGGAGGAGGGCTTGGAAAAGTACTTCACTCCCGAGCAGATACGCTACAACCGCAATCAGAAGATCGTCGGCGCTGTTTGGCCTATATTCAGATTCCTGATATTGTTCGGGCTGGGCTTTGTTATCATGTATCCTCTTCTGTTCATGCTTTCCACGGCATTCAGACCAAATGCACAGATGAGCGACCCTTCGATAGTCTGGCTTCCCAAGAGCTTCACGCTCGATAACTTAAAGCAAACGGCACAGGTAATGAAATACGACGTATGGAATTGGGCAAGTCCGCTTGACAATACCATCGTAAACACGATAGTGCTGAACGTCGTATCTTCGGTACTTCAGGTCGTTACCTGTTCGATAACCGGCTACGGCTTTGCAAGATTTAAATTTAAAGGCAGAAATCTTTTCTTCGCGATAGTAATACTGATGATAATAGTTCCGCCGCAGATAACCACCATACCTCTTTATCTGCAGTTTGCATACTTCAAGCTTTTCGGCATTATCCCGCTTTACGGCGGAGACGGAAAGCCGTTAAGTATAATCAACTCGGGACTTACGATGTATCTGCCTGCGATGTTCGCAAACGGAATCAAGGCGGGCTTGTTTATCTACATATTCCGCCAGTTCTTCCGCGGACTTCCCAAGGAGCTTGAGGACGCCGCATACCTCGACGGCTGCGGACCCTTCGAGACCTACATCAAGATCATGGTCCCCAACGCAAAGACCTCGTTCCTGACAGTATTCCTGTTCTCGATAGTATGGTACTGGAACGACTTCTATGTATCCAGCTCCTTCTTCACCGAAAGCCACACGGTCGCGCTTATGCTCAAAAACCTCGACGCAAACCTGCAGCAGCAGCTGTTTGACGGTCAGAGCGTAAGTGTACGTCAGATAATAGTATGGCTCGAATCGGGCTGTCTGTTGTCGATAACGCCGCTTTTGATAATGTATATTTTCCTGCAAAAATACTTCGTTGAAGGCGTTGAGCGTTCCGGACTTACCGGTATGTAATTTCTATAGGATCCGCTTCTTTCAAAAAAAAGGAGCGGGTCTTTTTTTACAAATATAAAGCAAATTTTTGTGCAGGATAACGATATTTAAAAAATCTTGTGAGCTTGTGCCCTCTTTTCATGATTCTATTTATAGAAGATGAAAATTAATTTTCAAGGGGCTTCGCCGATCTGAGCGCAGCTCAGACATCTGATCTCTTACATCTAAAAAGCGAGGCGCTCTGACTTCTAATAAGGTGGTGTTCGGGAAGTATGCACACGTTAGATGCAGCCGAGTTTGAAAAAACCGTTGCAAAATACAAGCGTACCGTTTACGGTATCGCATTTACGCGGCTAAACGACCGTCAGGACGCCGACGATGTGTTTCAGGAGGTCTTTCTGCTCTATTTCACAAAGGAGCTGCATTTTGAAAATGAAGAGAGCAAAAGAGCTTGGCTGATAAAGACGACTATTTTTAAATGCAGACAGTTTAATTGCGGCGACAAAAATATAGACCGCGAAAAGGAAATAGAACAAATAGCGGCATTCGGCTTAGACCCTGCGGAGGAAACGGCGGTGTATGCGGCAGTAAAGCGCCTGCCGCCCAAATACCGCGAAGCCGTTTATCTGCACTATTTTCTCGGTATGCCCGTTATCGAAGCCGCCGAAATACTCGATATCAAGCCGAACACATTGAGCATGAGACTGAGCCGCGCGAAAAAGCTTTTGAAAAAGGAATTGGAGGGAGACAGCTTATGAAGCGTGATGTTTTTGAAAGGATAGAAAAAAAGCTGGAGCCGCAGGACGAGCTTGTAGATAGGCTTTTGGAAAAAGCAGGAGAGCTTGCGGCGCAGAACGCTTTGAAAAGCGGCAATGAAGGGAAAGGAGAGATATCTATGGAGAACAACAAAACCGGTGCGGAGATAAAAAGAGGAAACGGTCTTGCGGTGTCTTTGGCGGCGGCGTTGGCGGTTATAGTCGGAGCTACGGCGATCTTCGGGATAAAAGCTAGCGTTCCGTCAGATGATGAAAACAGCGCTGCACATAGTTCCGTGCGGCAAAATTCTGCGGAGCAGGATATTGTGCGGGAGACCTCCAAGCCCGATACTGCGGCGGGTGAACCGCCCGAAACGCAGACGGCAAAACCGGAAACGTCTGCTCCCGAAGCTTCTGCGGAAGAAACGGACAGCAGCTCGGAGCTTCCCGCAACGTGGACAGCAGGACCGGAAACGCCCCCGCCCGAAGAATCGGCAGAGGACGACGGCAGAGCGGATTACTTTTACGACTACGAGCGTCAGGAATACCCGGTTTGGCAGCCGCAGCCGTTCGCCGACGGAACGATACCGGCAATAGCCGAGGAATCGCCGGTGAGCGAATATCGGAATTTCGAGTTTAACGGCAAGAGCTACAGCTTCGCCTGCGGCAGCTATAACGAGGTGTACAATCAAGTTCTTGACGGCATAGGAACGGAGGAAAATATACCGAATGAAAGCTATATCGGCGAGCTTATCGGAAACGCCGAGATACCGTCGGAATTTGGCGAGATAAGAGAGAACGAGCCGATAGAGGTCTACAGCCTCAAATACATCGACAGCGATTATCTTGTCGCGGTGAGATTCTTGGATTTCAACGATAACCAAAGGTATTTTCTTTTCGCAGATCTAAGCTTCAGCCGCGAGAGCTTACAGCAGCTTTTCTATTCGATGAATTTTGAAAAATGCTGCTTTAACGGAAATGCGATCATGCGCAGAAAAGAGGAGTACGCGGGCATAGAGGACTACTGCTTTATCGGCGACGACAGCGAGCTTGCACAGATGATACTTGCGCTTGACGGAGAGCTTGCTGACGCTCCGAGCGGCGAAATGGTCTGGCAGATCTTCCTCGATACGCCGCTTTTCGGCTCGAGCCTGAGCTTTAAGCTTTACCCGGACGGCTATGTAAGCGTAAAGGCGTTCGGCGCGGAGCTGACCTACCGCTGCGACCAGTCGGCGGTGGAACAGATAATAAGCTGTATAGACCAAAACGGTCAGAGCTGATAATGTCGGATCCCTGCTTTAAAAGGCGGGGATCTTTTTTTGACGATTGACAAAATCATAGTTATGTGATATAATAAAAGCGACAAATTTTTTTGAACAGGGAGGAAAAATTTATGATAAATGCCGAAGCTTTAAGGGAGGTACTTGCAAGGTATGTCGACAGCGGCGCGGAAACGGGCGCGGCGGCGATAGTCATGAAGGACGGCGAGGAAGCCGCGCGCTGTTGTTACGGCTTGGCGGACGCCGAAAACGGCAAGGCGTTCACCGAAAAGACCATCTGCCGCGCTTTTTCCTGCAGCAAGGTCGTTACCGCCGCAGCCGCCATGCAGCTTCTCGAACGCGGTCTTATCGACCTTGAAAATCCGCTCGAATGGTATATCCCCGAATTTGCCGGAGCAAAATTTATTAGAGACGGAAAGGAAATATCTTCAAAACGCCAAATAAAATTAAGAGACCTGCTGAACATGACCTCCGGCATAGCCTACCCCGGCGATGGACACGAGGGTTCGCAGCCGATTTCGGAGCTTTGGGGAGAGCTGGACAAAAGCTATCATGACGGAAAAATGCTGACCACCATGGAATTTGCAAAACGCGCGGGAAGCTGTCCGATAATGTACAGCGCGGGCGAGGAATGGATGTACGGCTCTTCGGCGGATATTTTCGGGGCGGTCGTCGAAGCGGTCAGCGGAAAAAAATTCGGCGATTATCTTGAAGAAAATATTTTTGCACCCCTCGGAATGGACGACACCGCGTTTTATGTGCCCGAGCAGAAGCTCGACAGGTTGGCGGTATTCTATGACGGCGCGGGGGAGCGGCGCAAAAAGCTCGATTGGGTAAATCTCTGCATTTACGACCACACCTCCGACCCGAATTTCCAGTCGGGCGGCGCGGGACTTTTTTCCACGGCGGAGGATTATTCAAAGCTCGGCGCGGCGCTGTCAAACAGCGAATACAAGGGCGTGAAAATACTTTCCGAAAGGGCGATAGACTTCATGCGCCGCGGCGCGCTCGATAACGCGCAGCTTGCGACATTTAACTGGGATTCCTGCAAGGGCTACAGCTATGCAAATTTCGTCAGAACGCTTGTCGACCCCAACGCGGCGAGCACGCTTGCGTCGGTCGGTTCGTTCGGCTGGGACGGCTGGAGCGGCACTTATATACTGAGCGACCCGACGGAACGCCTTGCGATAGTGCTGTTTATCCAGCGCGCCGGAGCGGGTACGACCGCGCTTTCACGCTCGCTGGTGAACGTTGTGTATTCGATGCTCTGACGGTATTTTAAGGAGTGAAACAAAATGAGGAGCTATGACGCTATAGAATACCGTCAGCCGGCGGTGGATCTGCTCTATCCGTCTCCGGAAAAACGCAGTGAAATGAAAAAACGCGCGGCGCAGCTTGAACGCCTGCCGCAGGATTACATCGCAAATTTAGAGCTTGAACGCTTGGCGCAGATGATAAGCCCGCACAACAGCTATCATGTACTCAACATGATAAAGCAGCTGACAACAGACCCTCAAATAATAAATTACCGGCTGGATATACTCGAGGATATAATGAATATCCCGAGGCTTGCTTCGACCGTCAAAAAAATGATAGAGATAATTTCCGAAAACGACAGAAGAAGCATTTACAAGCTGAGCGAGCCGGATTCTTTTTCCTCGCTCGATAACGCGATATGCGCGTTTGAAGCTTATGTTCAATGCGTTGAGCTTATGTGCGGATTTTTTGAGGAAAACAAAAGTCTGGTAAAATCGGACGGCGTCAAAAAAATGTTTGATTTCTTTGAGGAAAGCAGGAAGGACGCGCATTTTGAAAGACTGAGAGAAAACGTTGAGGAGTTAAGAGACGCGATAGAGAGCAGGATAAAAAGCGTAACGGTCGCGATAAATTTTGACGAGCATCTGCGCCCGTCCTCGGCGGGAGTTATAGATATTTCTCCGGAAAGCTACAGCATAAAGCCGTCGCTTTTTGACAAGATATTTTACAGCGGCTCAAAGCTTAATGATAAAAATATCGTGATAGGCTTGCGGAAAAGATATACCGACACCGATTCGGGGGAAACGATAGAAAGTATCGCCGACAAAAAGCTTTTTGAGGAGCTGGATTTTCTGACCGAGGGCTATGTGAAAATGGTAGAGGCCGCTTTAAGGGAATATCAGAAGATAGATTTCGAGGACGCCTACGCGCTGGAGTATCAGCTTGAATTTTATATGGGGGCTGCCGATCTTATAGGGCTTTGCAAAAGCGCGGGAATGGGAATGTGCCGCCCGAAGCTTTTGGACGCAAGCGAACGCAGGGCGGACGTAAGGGGGCTTTACGATCTTATATATTTCAGCGAATGCCGCCTTTACAATATCCGAAACGCCGACAAAAAACAGGTCGTGGCAAACGATATCTCCTTTGACGACAGCGCAAGATTTTTCCTGCTCACAGGCGCAAACAACGGCGGCAAGACGACCTTCCTGCGCGCGTTCGGTATCTGTCAGGTACTCGCTCAATTGGGTATCTTCGTTCCCGCGGAAAGCTGTGAGATATCGCCCGCGGATTTTATCTATACGCAGTTTCCCAAGGAGGAACAGACCGGCATAAACGCCAGCCGTTTTACAACGGAGATAAAGCAGTTCAAAGAGATAAGCGACACGATAACGCCTTACAGTCTGCTGCTGTTAAACGAGTCTATCCAGAGCACCACCCCGAGCGAATGCGTCGACATAGCCTCCGAGCTTGTCAGGATATTTACGCGCATAGGCGTGCGCGGGATATTTGCGACCCATATCATCGAGCTTGCGAGGAAGGTCGAGGAATTTAACGAAGCCTCGCCAAGATCAAAGGTTTGCAGCATAGTAGCGCAGATAGACGAAGGCAGCGGTCAGCGGCTTTATAGGATCGTAAAGGGTCAGCCGAAAAATATCAGCATGGCTTCGGGTATATTCAAGCAGTTCGGGATAGATATTGAAAAAATAGAAAATCGTTTGAAGGGTATTGACAAAAATTAAAATGTATAGTATAATACTATTGTATAAAAAGCCCAAGATACAAAGGGCGGAAGTTTTAAAGGAGGTTTAAACTATGGCTTGTTTTCTTGTTCCCGCCGCTGAAGCGGTGGTAACTACTATCGCGCAAAAAAGATTGGCTGCCAAGGAGGATAGGGCGGCTTTGGAGAGCGGCGCTGAAAAAAGCGGCATAAGCTTTTCCTCAAAGCTCAAATGGCTCAATGATCTTCTCTGGGGCGGCTCTGCGCTGCTCGCGTTCGAGCACCTCTGGCACGGCGAGATAACACTTGCTTTTCCGTTTTTGACAAACGCTTCAAACCCTGCCGATCTGTCGATGATGCTCCATGAAATGGCGACTGTCGGAACGTCGATGGCGGCTGCTGTAACGGCGGTCTGGGCGGTATTCGCGGCGGCTGTCACGGCAATTGAGAAAAAGGCGCGGGAGCTTCCGGAAGAGGGAGCGGCTGAAGCATGACGCTGCTGACCGTCGTCTTTGCAGCCGTTATCGCGACAGTGATATGGTACAAAAACGCGCCGAACGATAACATGATGGTAGGTACGCTCTGTCTTATCTACTGGGGAGCGTCGCTGATGTGGCTGGTGGACGCGGTGTTTGAATTTATCGAGCTTAAAGAAAAATTTTTCACGCCCGCGCCCGCAGAAATGCTCAACGATCTCTATCTCGGTCTGTCGGCGGCGGCTCTCGGACTTGTTATATGGCTTGTAATGCTTCTTATAAAAGACCCGAAAAATGTCGTAAGGCAGACTATATTAAAAAAACTAAAGTAATAAAAACGGCGATGCTGAGAAAACATCAGGATCGCCGTGGTTTTTGGAAAAAAACAGTGAGGAAATAAAAAATGCTTAGCGAAACAAAAAAGCTTCTTGAAGGCGTAAGAGACGGCGAAATAACGGTGGACGAAGCGTTGACGAAGCTTAAAAGCGAACCGTTTGAGGATATAGGCTATGCAAAGGTCGACCACCACCGAAGGCTGCGGCAGGGATTCCCCGAGGTCATTTACGGCGCGTCAAAAACTCCCGAACAGATGACAGGGATAATCGAAGCGATGAAAAAGGGCGGTCAGGAGAGGATACTTATAACGAGACTTTCAAAGTCCTCTGCCGAGACGATCGCCAAAGAGCATGAGCTTGAATATTTTGAGGTCTGCTCTGTAGGACTTATCGGCGGCTTTCCGAAGCCGGACGGTATCGGCAGCGTCGTGATAGCGACGGGCGGCACGAGCGATATCCCGGCCGCGGAGGAAGCGGCGGTAACGGCGCAGGCTCTCGGCAGCGAGGTGATACGGCTTTACGATGTCGGGGTAGCGGGCATACACCGTCTGCTTGCCCACAAGGAAACGATAATGAACGCTTCGGTGATAATAGCGGCAGCGGGCATGGAGGGCGCGCTTGCAAGCGTTGTCGGCGGTCTTGCCGACTGCCCGGTAATAGCCGTTCCGACAAGCGTAGGCTACGGCGCGTCCTTCGGCGGTATATCCGCGCTGCTGTCGATGTTAAATTCCTGCGCGAGCGGAGTTTGTACCGTGAATATAGACAACGGCTTCGGCGCGGGGTATCTTGCAAGCATGATAAATCATATGGAGGCGAAAAAATGAAAATTCTTTACATAGACTGCTCGATGGGAGCGGCGGGAGATATGCTTACGGCGGCGCTTATCGAGCTTCTGCCCGACCCGGACGCATTTTTAAAAAAGCTGAACATTCCCGGCGTGAGCTTCGAGCGTATTTACACAAAGAAATGCGGCATAACCGGCACGCAGATGAAGGTCACGGTAAACGGCGTTGAGGAGCGTTCAGAGGACGTTCATCACGGTCACGAGCATGAGCACCATCATCATCATGAGCAGGAGCATCACCACGACCACCGCCATGAGCACGAGCATCATCATGAACACGAGCACCACCATCACAGCTCAATGGCCGATATCGAGCGTATAGTAAACTCGCTGGATATTTCCGAAAGGGTCAAAGCGGACGTAATGGCGGTGTATGGACTTATCGCGCAGGCGGAGAGCAGCGTTCACGGCACGGAGGTAACGCAGATACACTTCCACGAGGTCGGCAGCATGGACGCGATAGCGGATATAACGGCGGTGTGTATGCTTATCGAGGAGCTTGCTCCCGACAGGATAGAGGTCTCGCCTATCCATGTGGGCAGCGGACAGGTCAGGTGCGCGCATGGGATATTGCCCGTTCCCGCGCCGGCGACCGCGTATATTTTAAAAGGTGTACCGATATACGGCGGTCGGATAGAGGGAGAGCTGTGCACCCCCACCGGTGCGGCTCTGCTCAAATATTTCGCCGACAGCTTCGGACCTATGCCGTCTATGGCGGTGAGCGGGATAGGCTGCGGCATGGGCAAAAAGGACTTTGACGCGGCTAACTGCGTTAGAGCGATGATAGGCGAAAGCGCGGACAGCACGGACAGCGTTTGTCAGCTAAGCTGCAACGTTGACGACATGACGGCGGAGGAAATGGGCTACGCACTTAAAAAGCTCTATGACGGCGGCGCGCTGGAAGCGTACACAATACCGATAGGCATGAAAAAATCCCGTCCGGGAATTTTGCTGAGCGTGCTTTGCAGACAGGAGGACAGGGAGAGTATGATAAGCCTTATCTTCAAGCACACGTCGACTATCGGCATAAGAGAAGCGATACTTAAAAGGTATGTCATGGAGCGCAAAGCCGAGACGCTTGAAACGCCCTACGGCAGCGTAAGAAGAAAGCTGTCAGGCGGTTACGGCGCAGGCAGAGAGAAGCTTGAATATGACGACGTTGCGCGGATAGCCGATGAAAAGGATATAAGCTTAGAGCAGGCAAAGCGGCTCATATTAAGCTGCGGAAAGGACTGAAGGAATTGGAAAAGATCTATGAAAAAAAGCGCGTTCTCGAAGATCATCTGCGTTCTCTCGGAAGCGCCGCGATAGCGTTTTCCGCCGGGGTGGATTCAACGTTTTTGTTAAAGACGGCGCATGACGTTTTGGGTGAAAAAGCAATAGCGGTAACGGTACGGTCTTATCTTTGTCCGTCAAGCGAATTTGAAGAAGCGGAAAAATTCTGCAAGGAAAACGGCATAGAGCAGATAGTTATAGACTGTCAGCCGCTGACGATAGAGGGCTTCAAGCAAAATCCGAAAAACCGCTGTTATTTATGCAAGAAAAATATTTTTGAAAAAATAACCGCCGCCGCTTCCGAGCGGGGCATTAACGCGGTCGCAGAGGGTTCAAACGCGGACGATGTGAACGACTATCGTCCCGGGCTTGCCGCTTTAGCGGAGCTGAAAATAAAAAGTCCCCTGCGCAAGGCGGGGCTTACAAAAGAAGAGATACGCCGGCTTTCTCAAGAAGCCGGGTTAAAAACGTGGGACAAGCCGTCGCTTGCCTGTCTTGCAACGCGGTTCGCCTACGGCGAGGAGATCACCGAGGAAAAGCTTAAAAATACGGAGCTTGCCGAGAAGCAGTTATTTTCTCTTGGCATAAAGCAGGTTCGGGTAAGAGTGCAGGGGAGCGATGCGCGGATAGAAGTTTTAAAGAATGATTTTCCAAAGCTTCTTTCCCATGCAGAAGAAATATCAAAAAGTCTCCACGCTCTTGGCTTTACCCACGTTTCCCTCGATCTTGACGGCTACCGAACGGGCAGCATGAACGTTGGTCTGCCGCAGAACGTAGTTATACTGTAAATTCATTCTTGTTTTACACAATAAAGGCGTATGTATATTTGTGCAAAATGCTGAAATGTGTGAACAAATAAATTTAATTGGATTTTGCCCTTGACGAATGTGAAAAAATGTTGTATAATAAACATGATGTTAAGATGATTAAACAGCAATGTTTGATACTAACATCCGTTTTGTTGTCTCCTTTCTTTTGTTCTACACATAGTTTTATTTTGTTTCATTTTCTTTCGCCTCACACCGTGTGAGGCTCTTTTTTTAGCCCGCGGAGCCGCTCGCTTTGATCGTTGGGATCAGCGGAGTTTTGCAGTAGGCAAAACTCTATGGTTTGAGCGTAAGCTCAGACGATATTCCGGCGATTTATTTTGACAAAATTTTATTTTTTAATATTGACAAAAAACGACAGACGTGATATAATACTATACGAGGGCGACCTTAAACAAGCAGGCGGTAGGCAAAGATCTAAAGATCCGAGCCGCAATCCTTCTCCCGGAAGGGAGTGAGTCATTATGAGTATTCTCGAAATACTTACGCTGATACACCTCGTACTCGACATGATCAGTATAATCGACAACAATAAAAGGAAATAACCGCCACAGTCTCACCAGATGGCGGTTATTTTTATGACCAACTAAAAACGGGAGACACCGCTTGCGGCGGTCGTCCTCTTTTTTTATTATATCACGTTTTTTTATTTTTGTCAACAGCAGATCAAAAAAATTTTTCTAATAGTCCGAACAAAGCTCATACGCCGATCTCTTCAGCCTCCGAAAGCGCGAACGAATAAATGCAGCAGGCCTTGACCGGCATTGGCAGGATAAGATCCATTGCGGCTTTGTAAAGCTTTAGCTGAACGCTGTATTTTTTCAGCTCCTCACGGTCTGAGAACCTGTCGGTCTTGTAGTCGACGATAACGTAGCCGTCCGGCTCTTGAAAAATGCAGTCGCAGATACCCTGCAGCATTCCGTCCGGGGCTATCATCTCGCCGAGCGTTTCGTCGTTTGTTATGCCGGCATCGTCGGCGCGCACCATGAATTTGACCTCGCGCATAAGCTCTTTGGAATTTTTCATTCTTTTGTACAGCTCCGAAGCGAAGAATTTTTTCAGCGCGCTCACGTAGATGCCGTCCGCCTCGCGCTTTGTAAAGCTGCCCTGTCCGACAAGGCGGGAAATTTCCTCTTCAACGTTGTTTTCCGCCCGCGCATAATCGGCAAGCTCCATGAACAGGTGGGTATAAGTACCCCTTTGCGCGCCCGAGAGACGTTCGCTTTCTTCTTTAAGACTGCCGAGCTGCGGATAGAACATCGGGTCGGCTTCGCCGTCCTCGCGTTCTCTGAGTTCGCTGACTATCTCGGTAACGCTGCGCTTGGACGGTGCGCGCGCTCCCTCGTTGGGGTAGCTGAACGCGTATTTTTTCAGCAGTCTGTCCACCATAAACGGATCGGGAGCGGCTTTGACAAAGCGCTTTGCCAAGGTATCCCGATCCTCGTATTTTTCCGCAAAAACATATTCCGTTTCCGGCATATCGCTGTCAAAGCGTTTTGATATTTCCGAAAGCTCCTCGCTCAGCTCGCTTCTGCCGATAGGATCGAGCAGCGGCTTGTTGTTTTTTGAAAGCATGACAGCCGCCGCCAGCCATTCGGTATAGCTTTTGCAGCTGAGCAGTATCGCGGGGGAAGCTCCGCCGGAGAGCGAGATCTCGTCGGCGAGTGCGGCGAGAGTTTTCTTCATATCGTTTCTTTCGGAGGTGCATTTTAAATACAGCGCGATCGTCAGCCGTTCCTTTGCGCGTGTGAGCGCGACATAGAGAAGCCTCAGTCTTTCGCTTAAATTTTCCCCGCGTATAGCCGTTTTAACGGCGAAGTGGGAGACAGTTTCCATATCGAGCAGCTTTGAATGCTTCATGCAGCTTATACCCGCGCCGAGCTGTTCGCTAAGCAGCAGTCTGCCGAAGGTGTCCTTCATATTGAAGCTTGTCGAAAGTCCGAAAAGTATCACGAAGGGATATTCCAAGCCCTTTGAGCTGTGGATAGTTTTGACCGCGATACAGCCGCCGCCGGAATTGGTGGCGAGCGCCTGCGAAAAATCTCCGCCGGATCGGGTCACGCTTTCCAAAAAGCGCAGAAATCCCGCGACTCCGCCCGTTCTGTCCTTTTCGTATTCCGCGGCGCGCTGAGTTAAAAGCCGCAGATTTGCGCGTTTCTGCCGGGGGTTTTCAAACGCGGCGGCTATCGAGAAAAAGTCGGTCTCATCGTAAATTTTGTTTATAAGGGCTTCAAGGCTCAGGCTCACCGAATAATATCTAAGCCGCTTTATAAGCTTAACGGCATCGCGGCATTTTTGTTCCAAAGCCTTATCGCCGAGCGTTATCTTAGCCGCCTCCTTTTCGTCCGCGTCCTCGTCCTTTGAAACGGAAAGTATCGTCTGCCAAAGGCGTTTGGGTTCGTCGCCGCTTTGGCAAAGCAGCTTGATATACGCCGTTTCCTGTTCGGTAAACCTGAGTATCGGCGAG
>CANQCJ010000005.1 GCA_947589205.1 uncultured Ruminococcus sp.
CCGCTTTGAAATGTCGCTTAAAACCGTGCCGGAGCTTAAAGAACGCTATAAGGGCAGGCTGAAGCTGCTTTTCGGCTGCGAGCTCGGTCAGGCGACGCAGGCTCGCGAGGCAGCCGAAAAGGTGTGGGCGGCGCAGGGGCTTGACTTTATTATCGGCTCGCTGCATCAGGTCAGAAAGCACGATGATTTTTATTTTATAAATCTCGTAAATATGCCGCAGGAGCAGCTCGACAGTCTGCTGATAAGCTACTACGAGGAGCTTTACGAGCTTGCCTGTCAGGCGGACTTTGACGTGCTCGGACACATAACCTACCCGCTCAGATACATTGTCGGCGAGGCGGGCAGGAGCGTTGATATTTCCTCCTGCGACGAGATCATCGCGGAAATTTTCAAAAAGCTTGTGACACGCGGCAGGGGCATTGAAATAAACACCTCAGGGCTAAGGCAAAAATACGGCAGGACGATGCCGGAGCTTAAATATGTAAAAATGTTCCGTCAAAGCGGCGGAGAGGTGCTGACCCTCGGCTCGGATTCTCACTGCGTAAAGGACTTGGGAAGCGGCATAGAGGTCGGCGCGCATATTGCGGCTGAAGCGGGATTTGAGTATATTTCATACTTTGAAGAACGCAGACCGCAGTTTATAAAGCTCTGAAAGGCTATTGACTAAAGGTCAAAATAATGATATAATAAAAAATACGAAAGGAAAGAAATAAAAATGGAAGAATGCACACATGATTGCTCAAGCTGTTCGCAGAGCTGTTCGGAGGCACAGATGCCGCAGCTTGCACAGCCGCACAGACTTTCAAATATAAGAAGAACTATCGCCGTTGTAAGCGGCAAGGGCGGCGTCGGAAAATCGCTCGTCACCTCTCTGCTTGCCGTAAGGGCGCAGAGAAGCGGCTATAAAGCCGCGATACTCGACGCGGATATAACCGGTCCGTCGATACCTAAAATGTTCGGCATACACGAAAACGCGACCTCAAACGAGGAAGCGATCTTCCCCTGCGTAAGCAAAAAGGGCGTGTCGGTAATGTCGCTCAATCTCCTCGTTGAAAACGAGACGGAGCCTGTCATATGGCGCGGACCGGTCATCGCGGGAGCTGTCACGCAATTCTGGACGGACGTGGCTTGGGGCGATGTGGACTATATGTTCGTAGATATGCCTCCGGGAACGGGCGACGTTCCGCTGACGGTATTTCAGTCTATCCCGATCGAGGGTATCGTAATAGTCGCTTCTCCGCAGGAGCTTGTTTCGATGATAGTGCAAAAGGCGGTAAAAATGGCGCAGATGATGAATATACCCATTCTCGGAATGATAGAGAACATGAGCTATGTAAAATGCCCGCACTGCGACGAGAAAATAAAGCTTTTCGGAGAAAGCAGAACAGACGAGACCGCCGCAGAGTACGGACTGAACGTTATCGCCAAGCTCCCGCTTATCCCCGAGGTAGCTTCGCTTTGCGATGAGGGAAAAATAGAGGATATAGCGGACGAGGATCTGCCCGAGGCTGAAGGTATATTCGGAAAAATAAATTAAAGTAATATAAAAAGGGAGATAACCTTATGCAGAACGAATTGACCGATGAGCAGAAGCAAGTGCTCGAGATGAGCCATAAGGTCATAAACGAGATAAAAAAAGTCGTTATCGGCAAGGACGAGATAATCATAAAGGTCCTGCTTGCGATACTTGCGGGCGGTCATGTGCTTATCGAGGATATACCGGGCGTCGGCAAGACGACGCTCGCGCTCGCGCTGTCAAAGGCGCTGTCGCTCGATTATAAGCGCGTGCAGTTTACGCCGGACGTGCTGCCGACCGATATAACCGGCTTTATGGTGCTTAACAGAGAGACGAATAAATTTGAATTTAAAGCGGGCGCTGCGATGACGAATCTTTTTCTTGCCGATGAGATAAACCGCACCTCGTCAAAAACGCAGTCCGCGCTGCTGGAGGTAATGGAGGAGGGCAAGGTAACGGTCGACGGCGTTACCTATCCGATGCCCGACCCGTATATCGTAATAGCGACGCAGAACCCTATCGGTTCTATCGGCACGCAGATGCTTCCCGAATCGCAGATGGACAGATTTATCGTGCGGCTTACCATGGGCTATCCGTCGCTTAAAAACGAAGTGGATATGCTAAAATCAAAGCACAGTCACATTTCACCTGACGCGATAACGCCGGTGGCGGACGCGGCTATGCTTTCAAGGGCGATAAAGATAACCGATGAGATCTACGTTTCCGACCCGATCTTTGAATACATAGCCTCGGTCGCTGCGGCGACGAGAAAACACCCGCTGATAAAGCTCGGTCTTTCGCCGAGAGGAACGATAGCCCTGCTTAAAATGACAAAGGCGACGGCTCTGCTAAACGGCAGAATGTTCGCCGTGCCTGACGATATGCTGTATGCGTTCAAGGAGGTCTGCGCGCACAGGGTGCTACTTAATTCCAAGGCGAGACTTAATTCTGCCGATATAGACACCGTGCTTGCGGATATTATACGTTCGGTCTCCGTGCCGAGAGTAAAAAACGGAGCTTAAAGCAAATGATATTTGTTTATGTTTTTTTGCTTATAGCGTCGGCGATGTTCTATGTGCTCTACGAGGGAGCGGCTTCGCTTATCATCATGACGTTCACGCTTTTGCTGTCGGCAATTATGTTTTCGGCAAATTTCATCGCTTCAAGAAGGCTGAGGATCTCCCTTCGGGTAAACGGCAGACAGTTTTTAGCAAACGAGAGCATTCCCGCAAAGCTTATAATAGAAAGCTCGACGGTCATTCCGGTCATGTGCGCCGAGATAACGGTAGAATACAAGCTTAGCCATGACGGAGCGCCGGAAAAAATAAAAATAAACACCCCGGTTTTCCCGAAAAACGTACAGACGCTCTCGCTTACCCTTTCCTCGGGTCATTACGGCATCGTTGAAATGAGAATAGTCAAGGCTAAGGTTTACGACCTGCTTAGAGTCTCGCGCTTCGGGATACCGAAAAAACACTTGGGCGGGCTTAATATAACGTCACTTATCATGCCCGAGCCGATAGAGCTTGACGTGACGGCGGCGGACTATTCCGACATTTCGGACGAATCGGACAGCTATTCCGACACAAAGCCGGGCGACGATCCTTCGGAAATTTTTTCTATACACGAATACGCCGACGGCGACAAATTAAGCAAGATACACTGGAAGCTTACCGCAAAGCAGGACAAGCTGATGGTAAAGGACTACTCCTACCCGCTTGCGAGCCATTTCTGCATACTCGCCGACACCTTTTCAAATGAAAAGAAAAAAGAACAGCGTTTAAAGCGGTATGACGCGGCGGTGAGACTGGCGTTCGCGCTGTCGTTTTATTTGCAGGAAAACGCAAAGCAGCATATTTTCTGTTACTTTGACAGCGCGCTTAAGGCTTTGAAAAAGCACAAGGTCGGCGATGAAGCCGACTGCTTTGAGGCGTGCGCCTCGCTTCTCAGCTGCGCCGTACCCGAAGCCGCGGGACTTGCCGAAAGAGAGATCGCCGTAATGGACATAGCGTCTCCGCGCTATTCGCACATGGTGGCGGTCTGCGCCGGGTATGATGAAAGGTCGATAATAATGCTCGCAAACAGCGGCATTTCAAGGAGCTATACGGTGATAGTCTGCGAAAAATCAGCGAGCGGGGAGCAGCCTCAGACGGAGGAGCAGGCTCGGACGAGGGAGATCCTGCTCGAGCTTGAAAACACAAAAATAATCTGCGTCGGAACAGACGCGCCCGAGAGTGCACTCGGCACACTCGTTCTATGAGAACGAGGGTTCTATGAGAACGAGGGTTCTGTAAAAAAACAAAAGGAAGCGGCTTATGAAACGAAAAAAGGAGAGAAAAAAGCCGAGAAACGGCATATATTTCCATTCGGATATAGATTTCGCTTTGAGCGACGACGAATTTCCCGCGACGTATTTTATAAGAGTATTGGTGGCGGCGGCGGCTTCGCTGGCGGCGGTCTTTATGACAGAGAGCTTTCTCGAAACGGAATTTATCGTCACGGCTAATGTGCAGATATTTCTCAGCGTGATTTTCACGGCGGTATCGGTCAGGCTGATAAGCTCGCGATTTATTTTTTTCAAGCTCTTCGGTTCGGGGTATCTGATACTTAACGCCGTGTTTTTGATAAGCAGGACGGAAAGCGCGGTCACGGGAATGCTCTTCGCCGTTTACAGCTATACCAAAAAAGCGCGCATGAGCATACCGTTTTTTTCAAGCTATGCGTCGCTCAGCACGCAGGAGGACATAAACGCTTGCTTTCTGACGGTGACGTTCCTGCTCGCGCTGATGATCTCTATCGCGTGCGTCTATAAGACAAATTTCCCGCTGCTGTTTATCTTTACCTTTCCGATATTTGAGCTTGGAGCGTTCTGGGGCTGGGAGCCTTGGAGCTGGACGATAGGCGGAATGCTGCTTGCGTGGACGACCATGCTGTCGCTCAATCTCATAAATCACACTACAAAGAAGAAAAAAAGCAAAAGCACCTTTGCGGTCTATCCGAAGAAAAATTCATTTTATCTGACCTCGGACGCCATAAAGCTGAAATTTTTCACGGTGGGCGCGCTTTTTGCGGCTGTTACCGCGATGACGGCGTTTTCGTTAAGCGTTATCTTTGCGGGAGCAATTTCCGCCCCGAGAGCTTTCCGCAGCTGAGGCGGGATATTTCGGACGGCTTTGAAAGCATGACGAAGCAAATTTCTCAGGGCAGCTCGCTTATCCCGGTAAAATTTCCGGGAAGAAGCAAGATGATTGGCGGCATAAACGGCGGCAGACTGGGGCTTTACGACAAGATAACCTTCAGCGGCACGACCGCGCTCAGGGTGACCTCGAGCGAAAAATTCAACGCGCCGATGTATCTTCGCGGCTATGCGGCGGAAAGCTATCACGACAATTCGTGGGATCCGATAAAGATAGACGGCGACGTCAAGGACGCCCTCAAAGCTGACAAAGCAGGACAAAGCGTCCTCGATCTCGGCTATAATGCGATAAAGGAGCTTTACCCGTTTGAAGGTGACAGAAGCCTTGATATAAAGGTCATAAATGCCGTTTCGGATATTATCTACGCGCCCTACAATGCCGATCTTTCAGGCTGTGATGAGGTCGGAACGCAAAAATACGACGGTATCGCAAAGGCTAAATCCAAGGATTACAGCTTGAATTACTATTACGAAAACGGCTATGACTGGGGCAGTATCGTTGACGATACCCGAATGGGATTTTTTGCGGCGTACGGTGAGGTAAGCTTCCAAAACGGCAATATATGGGGCGAAGCTCTGAACGGCTACACCCATGACGAGCAGTTCGCCTATTCGCAGATACCGGACGGTCTTAAAAGCTACGGCGAAAGCGTTTATAACAGAAGCGAATATTTTGAAGTCCCCGAGGAGATAGATCCGACGATAAGCGCGATAGGCGATTCCATCGGACTCAGCGGCAGCAGCAGCGCGGTCTATAACGCGCAGCTTATCAGGCGTTATTTTGAGCGCGAGGGATTTTACTACACCAAAGAGCCGGGAGTTACTCCCGAGGGCGAGGATTTTATTCAGTACTTTCTCACCCGTCAGCACAAGGGCTACTGCACCTATTACGCTTCGGCGGGGGTAATGCTCATGCGCCATGCGGGTTTCCCCGCGCGTTATGTGGAGGGCTACGTCATAGAACCGTCGCAGTTTGTTTCCTCCGATGAGTCGATCAGAGTCAGCGACCGCTGCGCCCATGCCTGGTGCGAGGTCTACATAGACGGTCTCGGCTGGTATCCGTTCGAGTTCACCCCCGGCTATGAGCAGGACAACCCCAATCTGACCGACGAAGAAAAAAATATCGGCAAGCCGGAAAGCTCTTCATCTTCAAGAGCGAACAGCTCGTCAAAAACCGACGGCAGCAGCTCTCGTTCGCAAAACGGTTCGGGCGCGGACAACACCTCCCGCAGCGGCGATAACAGCTCAAGATCATCATCTGCCGCAAGCGTTTCTCAAGCCGGCGACAGCTCTCAAGCCGACTCAAACGGCGGCGGTATTTTTGCCGCGAATACGAGCGGCGGTTCGGGCGGCGCAGGCGGCGGAATAAAAATAACCCCCTCGGCAGTTTACGCATTCGTGCTGATACTGTTTGCGCTGATTTTCTGCGCGGCGGCGGCGGTTCGCAGAAAAACGCGGCTTGCCAAGCTTGAAAAACGTCTCGCGGCAGACCCCGACACGGCGGTCATCGCCTGTTATCTGAGCTATCTCGAATACATATCGCTTGTCGGGATAAGCTCGGGCGAAAACGTCAGCGACGCGGTGATGGCGGACAAGCTTTTTGAAAAGCTGAAGTCCTTCGGCGCGAAAAACGCCCGCGATTTCATGCGCCTGTCCGACCTCGCGGTAGCCTCCTACATGAGCGGCGCTGAAGCCGACGAGCAGGACGCGGAGTTTTCCCGCGGCGCGCTGAACGCGATAAGAAACGCCGTTTATGAACGCCTGTCGTTTTTCAAGCGTTTCGGCGCAAAATGGATATACAACCTGTATTAAGCGGCAAAAAAAAGAGGAGTGTGTATATACGCTCCTCCTACCTTTTTATACCATATTTTTCATAAAACGCATCAATATCCGCCTGCGAGCGGACAAGCTCTGTGTTGAGCAGCTTTTTCGCCTTCGGGTCGAAAAACCCGATAGTTTTTTCCCCGGTGCAGATACTCGATTCTACCCTTATGCTAAGCCCGGCGCACTCCGGCGGTATGGGGCGCGCTTTACTTTTTTTAGAAAAAAGCCTACTCATTTTCCGCCAGCAGCTTTTCCGCTTTAAGCGTCAGCGCGCATTCGAGACGCTTTTTTTCTATCTCGCAGGAGAGTCTGTAGGCGTTAAGGATATCCCCCGCGTAAAGATAATTGTTGGCGTTGCAGCCGCCGCTGCAATAAAATTTCGCCCAGCATTTTTTGCATTCCGGCTTGGAATAAACATGAGCGCGCGCAAAATCGAGCTTCATTTCGGTGTTAAAGGTACCGTCGTTTATGCTGCCCATTTTGTATTCCTCTATCCCTGCGAACTGGTGGCAGGGGTAAATGCCGCCGTCCGGGGTAACTGCGGCGTATTCGTTGCCGCAGCCGCAGCCGCGCAGACGTTTTATCGCGCAGGGACCTTGGTCGAGGTCGAGCATAAAGTGGAAGAAATTGATGTGCTTGCCCTGTCCTCTAATCCCGCGCAGCCTGTCGGCAAGGCGTTCGTATTCGGCGAAGATCTCCGGAAGCTCGCTCTCACTAAGCGCGTATGGCTCTTTTTCATCGGCAATGACCGGCTCTATAGATATCTGGTCGAAGCCCTCGTCATATAGGCTCATAATATCGTTTGTAAAATCGAGATTGTATTTTGTGTACGTTCCGCGGACGTAGTATTCCTTGTCTCCGCGCAGCGCGGCGAATTTTTTGAATTTCGGCATAAAGCTGTCGTAGCTGCCGCTGCCGTCGACGCGCTTTCTCATTCTGTCGTTGATACATTTTCTTCCGTCGACTGACAGCACGACATTGTACATTTCCTTGTTAATAAAATCAATTTTTTCATCGTCGAGCAGCAAGCCGTTGGTGGTCACGGTAAAGCGGAATTTTTTATCTAGCTTTTCCTCTAAGCTCCTTGCATAAAGCACGGTCTGTTTAACGACCTCGAAATTCATGAGCGGCTCGCCGCCGAAGAAATCAACCTCGAGCATACGGCGGTTGGCGGATTTTTCCACGAGAAAATCTATCGCGCGCTTTGCGGTGTCGAGATCCATGAGCGTCCGACCCTTGCCGTAATCGCCCTTGCCGGCAAAGCAGTATTCGCAGCGCAGGTTGCAGTCGAGCGCAACGAGCAGGCAGAGAGCCTTTATCGGCGAAGCCACGGCGGTCAGCGCGAATTTTTCATAATCGTCCTCTGAAAACAGCAGCTTTTGCTCATAAAGCTGATACAGCTCATGGTAGCATTCCTCGATGTCATTTATGTCAAATTCTCCGCTCAGCGCGTCAACTGCGTCCTGCGGACAATTTTCGCTTAACGGCGGTTGAACAAGGTCGAGAAGCCTGTAGGAAAGCTTGTCGATAACGTGTACCCCGCCGCTGTTTACATCGAGAAGAATGTACAGCCCGTTTTGGTAAAATTTATGTATCATAAAAATTCAACTCCAAACAAGAAATAAGGGACAAGCGAGCTTGCCCCTTCAGCTAAATTCTGATTAAGAATCTCTTTCGCACTTCTGGTTAGCAACGGTGCACGAGGTCTTGCAGGCGGACTGGCAGGAAGCCTGACATTTGCCGCAGCCGCCCTTTTCGGCAGACTGTTTGAGATTAGCCTTATTTATAGTTTTGATGTGTTTCATAATTAAATTACCTCCGTCAAGTGTTTTTATTATTATACCATATTTCGCGGCGCGTTTTATTAATATACTATGAACAGCTTATAAATTATTACACATCGCCAAGCTCGAACCTTTTGTGAAAAATTATCACCGAGGGCAGGTAAAAGGCTGCTCCCAAGGCGGCTGAAAACACCGCTCTTACGTAATAGGTCAAATTGAT
Source organism: uncultured Ruminococcus sp. (assembly GCA_947589205.1). Lineage (GTDB taxonomy): Bacteria > Bacillota > Clostridia > Oscillospirales > Ruminococcaceae > YE71. The sequence continues at coordinate 8,541 of CANQCJ010000005.1, forward strand.
ATCACTGACGAAAAGCCGCGAAAATTTCATGTATTCGATATACGCGCAGATGATAAGCGTGATAAAAAGCGCGGTCAGAAGCGTTGTAACAGCTAAACGTTTTCTGCGAAGGCTGAATGCCGTGACGGAGAGGAAAATTATAAAGCTTTGCAGGAAAAATATGATCGTCAGCCGATACAAAAGGCTGTCAAACGTCATGTCTGCAAAAAGCAGCTGATATTCCTTTCCGTAGTAAGCCTTTGAAAAGCCGTCCAGCGCGGCGGTAAGGGCGCAGGTCAGGGAGGTGCAGATAAGACCTGAAAGCAGGCGGCATTGGATATGGCGGCGGGGCGGGATAGGCGCGCTCAGGAAAAAGTAAGCCTGTGCGCCGAGGGCGCGTTTGAAAAAGAGCGTCAGCGGGAGCAGCAGTGAAGCGGCAAGCATTACCAGCAGAAATACGTTCTTTGCCGGCAGTATCCATAAATATCGCTGCTCCTTGTTGTCGATGAGCGTAAGCAGCAGACAGCAGACAGTGCAAAGGCCGCACAGCGGCAGGAAGGTACGCGCGAGGTATTTTGCGTCATAACGCAGAAGCTTTAACATCTCACCACCTCCGAAAAATATTCGTCGATACTTTTATCGGTACTGCTTTTGATATTTTCCGCGCTGTCGATAAGCCTTACCGTGCCGCTTTGCAGCAGCAGATAATCGTCCGCGCCGTCCTCAAAAGCGTCCGCTCTGCGCGAGGACGCGACAACGCAGCTGCCGTTTTCCGTCAGGCGTTTTATCTGCGACAAAATAAATTCCCTTGTTATCCTGTCCTCGTCCGAAAACGGCTCGTCAAGCAGTATCAGCGGCGCGTTTCTGCTCAATATCAGACAAAGCTGCGTTCGGCGTTTTTGCGCTTTTGAGAGCGCGCCGAACTGCTTGCAGCGGTCTATAGCGAAAAAGGAAAAAAGCTCTGCGGCTCTCAGCTTATCAAAATCGCGGAAAAATGCCGAATACATTTCTATTATTTTCCCGGTCTTTAATTCATGCGGCAAAAAATCCCGGTCGGGCAGAAAGCCCGTAAGCTCTTTTGTTTTGACGCCCTGCTTTTTGCCGCAAATAGTAATTTCCCCCTCGTCGGGGCGCAGAAAGCCCGCGATAAGCTTGAGCAGAGTAGTTTTCCCCGCGCCTGCCGCGCCGCAAAGAGCGGTAAAGCGGGCTTCAAACAAAGAAAACGAGGTCTTATGAAGCGCGGCGGAATTGCCCCTGCTTTTTGTCAGACCCCGGCATATTAGGATTTCTTTCATTTAACATTCTCCGTTTTTAAAAAGATATGCCGCACATAAAAAAGCAAACGCGTTACCTTCTTAGTGTGCGGCTTAAAACCTATTATCTTTCCTCGCAGATAAGCTTGATAGCGGTCCTGTCCTCGCCTTCTATGTTTATGTTAGCGAAAGCCGGAATACAGATCATGTCGATACCAAGCGGAGCAAGATAACCCCTTGCGATGGCGACAGCCTTTATCGCCTGATTGGCAGCGCCCGCGCCTACCGCTTGTACCTCAACTGCTCCTCTGTCGCGGATAACACCGGAGATAGCGCCCGCAACAGAATTGGGAACAGATCTTGATGAAACCTTTAAGATCTCCATTTTTTTACCTCCAAAAAAATAAATTGCTTTTTTACGAACGCCGAAAGCAGACCCGCTTACGGCGAAAGATCATCACACGTTTTCTGTTAATATTATTATACAACAACTTTTGATAATTTGCAATAGTTAAATAATTTTTTTGGAACTTATCTCATAATTATGCGTGTAATTTTGTAGGCTTTGCCCAATTTTTCATCAAAAGACACCGCAGCGCCGTTAATAAAGCCGGGATTTGCGCTTTCCTCAAAGCGCACGGGCGTTCTGAAACGGAATCTTTCGATAGCTTTTTTACTGTCCACGCCGAGCACCGAAAGCTCCGCGCCGGTCATTCCCACATCGGTGATATACGCCGTATGGTCATTAAGGATCGTCTCGTCCGCGGTCTGCACGTGGGTGTGCGTGCCGATAACTGCTGTAACGCGTCCGGCGTGGTACTGTCCGAGAGCTTTTTTCTCGGAGGTAGCCTCCGCGTGAAGATCGACGAAAATATTCGGCGTATCTATTTTTTCCAAGATCCTGTCGATACAGCCGAAGGGATTTTCGAGCGGTTCAAGCCCTGTTGTACCGAGCAGATTTATTACGGCGATCTTTACGGGCGGCATATCGAGCAGGCAGACTCCGCGTCCGGCTGCGCCCTCGGGGTAATTAGCCGGGCGGATAAGCCGAGAGCTGGTCTCGTGAAGCTCAAAGGAGCCGACCTGCTTGAACGAATGGTTTCCCCCCGTCACAACGTCCGCGCCGAGACTGATGAGCCGCTCGAGGCTTGCGCGGTCTATGCCGTTGCCGACTGCGGAATTTTCTCCGTTAATTACGGTTATATCTATCTCATATTCTCTTTTGAGCTTATATATCCGTTTTTCGAGAATGCTTAGCCCGTTCTGACCGACCACATCGCCGATAAAGAGTATATTCATGCGTTTTTAAGCTCTTCGACTGCTTTAAGAAGCTCCTCGGTCTTGTCGGTAAGCTCCCACCTTACGTTAAGCTCCTCTCTTCCCATATGGCCGTAAGCCGCAAGCGGGCGGTACTGAGGCTTTCTCAGCTCTAAGTCCTCGATTATCGCCGCAGGGCGCAGATCGAACACCCTTCTTACCGCCGCCGCAAGTATATCGTCGCTGACCCTGCCCGTGCCGAAGGTGTTCGCCGAGACCGACACCGATACCGGGGAGGCTACGCCGATAGCGTATGCTATCTGCACCTCGCACTTTTCGGCAAGACCCGCAGCCACCACGTTTTTCGCCGCTTTTCTTGCGGCATAAGCCGCCGAGCGGTCTACCTTAGTCGGATCCTTTCCCGAGAAAGCTCCGCCGCCGTGTCTGCCCATTCCGCCGTATGTATCGACGATTATCTTTCTTCAGGTAAGTCCGCTGTCTCCGTGAGGTCCGCCGATGACGAATCTGCCTGTCGGGTTTACAAAAAAGCGGGTGTTTTCGTCAATAAGCTCATTCGGTATAACAGCCCTTACGACCCTTTCAATTATATCCGCTCTTATCTGTTCAAGCGTAATATCAGGGTCGTGCTGAGAGGAAACTACCACCGTGTCAACTCTTTCCGGCTTGCCGTTTTCATCATACTGCACCGTCACCTGAGTTTTTCCGTCAGGACGAAGATAGCTTAGCTCTCCGCTTTTTCTGACCTCGGTCAGCCTTTTGGCGAGCCTGTGGGCGAGCGATATCGGCAGGGGCATAAGCTCGGGCGTTTCGCTGCAGGCGTAGCCGAACATCATACCCTGATCCCCCGCGCCAATATCGCCGAGCTTTTCGTCTCTGCCCTCTAACGAATCGTCAACGCCCATAGCGATATCCGGCGACTGCTTGTCTATAGTCGTGAACACCGCGCAGGTGTTTCCGTTAAAGCCGTAATCGTCGTTGTCATAGCCTATCTCGCAGACTGTTTTTCTGACTATCGCGGGGATATCCACAACAGCCTTTGTCGTTATCTCGCCCATGCACATTATCATGCCGGTAGTGGTAACGGTCTCGCAGGCAACGCGCGAATAGGGGTCTTGCTTTAACATCTCGTCGAGTATCGCGTCAGAAACGCTGTCGCAGATCTTGTCGGGGTGACCCTCGGTGACCGATTCCGAGGTAAAAAGTATCTTGGACATTTTTCAGCATCTCCTTATAAATTATATTTTTTTATCCTGCGCTTCAAGCACCTCTTCTATCGGTCGGTCTTTGAGCACAGCCATTGAATTGTGTTCTATGTATTTGATAAATTTGCTGCCGAATTTTTTTTCAAGTATCTCTATCCCCTCGCCGAGCTTAGCGTCTCCGCGGTCAATGCGGTGAGTGTCCGTGCCGAGAAGATGTATGTATCCGTGCTTTATGAGCTTGAAGCAGTCGTTTCGCGAACGCATATGGGTAAGCGACTGACAGTTTATCTGTCCTAAAACGTTAAGCTCCATAAGCTCGCTTACAGAACGAAAGCTCGTGAAATTGAGATACCTTTCAACGTGAGCGATGATTATTTTAACATCGAGATCGTTAGCCATTTTGTCAACGTCCTCGATGATACGGTCGGTGATCCTGTCATAAGGCATTTCGAGCAGCATATAGCTTGTTTTGCAAAAGTCCTGACCGCTCATGGCGAGCCGCTCGAGCGCGTCCTTTCCGACAAGCGCGGGATTATAAAGCACCTCCGCGCCGAGAACGACACGCGGGTGTTCGGGCTTCATAGCCTCTCTCAGCTTATTGTAGGCGGCGTTTCGCTTGTCAAGAAAGCGGTGAATGCTTGTTTTGGTGCAGTAAAAATGCGGTGAAGCGACAACGATGTTCACCCCGTCCGCCGCCATTGCGTCGAGAATTTTCAAGGATTCCTCAACGCTGCGCGAACCGTCGTCTATTCCCGGAAGAATATGCGAATGAAAGTCTATTTTCACGTTTTTCACTTCCTTTATCGTGATCGGGGACGTGCCGTTTTTCAATGGCACTATACTATACTATTATACCACACAAAGGCGCAATTTGTCAATAGGCGTTTGTTATGTTTGTCAAATACACAAAAAAAGCTGAACAAAAACAATAATTTTTATGCGATAAGGCTTGAATGCTTCGCGCTTTAGTGCTATAATAAATAACGGAGGTGTTTTAAAAGATGATCGGAAAGAAGGAGCTTATACTTTTAATAGAGGACGATGAGGAAATAAACAGAATGATAAGAATGCTGCTTGAAAGGAGGGGCTATCTGGTATGCAGCGCATATTCGGGAACGGAGGGAATGCTGGCGGCGGAGTCTAAGATACTCGAGATAGATCTTATTATTTTAGATCTTATGCTGCCGGGAATAAGCGGAGAAGCGGTCGTTGAGCTTATGCTGCAGAAAACCGATATCCCGATAATCGTCATGAGCGCGATAACAGATGTGGATAAAAAGGTGGAAATGTTTTCAAAGGGCGCGGTCGATTATATCTCTAAGCCGTTCGACCCGGCGGAGCTTTTGGCGCGCGTAAATGTAAGGATAGCGCAAAGCCACGCGCAGCGCAAAAAGCCGGAGGAGCCTGAGGAGATAGTTTTTTACGACCTGACGCTCGATTGTCTGAATTATACAATAAAGCGCGGGGACAGGGAAAGCGCGCTGACGAGGATGGATTTTGCGCTGCTTAAATATCTAATGGAAAACGGCGGCCGCGTTTGTTCAAAAACCAAGATATTCTATAACGTCTGGGACGACGAGGATTCCGCGGACGACAACACCCTGAACGTGCATATCAGCGGGCTTAGAAAAAAGCTCAGAGAGATAAAGGCCTATCGCGACGAGATAGAAACCGTCTGGGGAATAGGCTACCGCATGAAGCATGACGGCGCGGAGGAGACCTATGATGAGGAGGAGGAGGAGTAAGGCGTTGCCGCAGAAGAAACACCCGACGGATCCGTACGGTGATGCCTTAAAGAAAAGGTTTCGTAAAATTTTTTTGGATTTAAGACTTATTTAAGGATTGATTTAAGTGTTTTTTCAGACTTTTCTGTTATAATTAACTCATAACGAAAAATAAAAACAGGAGGTCATTAAAAAAATGAACGAAACGGCTTTGCAGACAAAAGGGCTAACCAAGCGTTACCGCGGCTTCACCGCGCTCGATTCTGCGGATATGACGGTCATGCGCGGGGATATCTACGGGCTTATCGGGCGCAACGGCGCGGGCAAGACCACGCTTATGAAAATGGTGGTGGGACTTACGAACGTTACGTCGGGGGAATTTTCGGTCTTTGGAAAGACCGGCAGACAAGCAAGCGCGGAAAAATGCCGCATAGGCTGTCTTATAGAAAATCCCGCGTTTTTCGGTTCGATGACGGTGTACGGCAATCTGAAATATTATTGCATACAAAAGGGGATAAGCGACTTTAAGAAGATAGACGAGGTGTTGAGCCTTGTCAGTCTCAAGGATGCTGCGGGCAAGAGGTTTAAAAAGCTGTCTCTCGGCATGAAGCAGCGTCTGGGCATAGCCTTCGCGCTTCTCGACGACCCGGACTTAGTTATCCTTGACGAGCCGATAAACGGACTTGACCCGATAGGCATAAGCGAGCTGAGGGACACGTTCAGAAGGCTGAACCGCGAAAAGGGGATAACGTTTGTGATCTCCAGCCATATTTTGAGCGAGCTGTATGCGGTCGCGAATCGTTTTCTGATAATCGACAAGGGCAGAGTGCTAAAGGAAATGACCAAGGAACAGCTCGACCTCGAGTGCAGCAGGTGCATTGCGGTAAAGCTTAATGATGTGAAAAAAGCGGCGGTAATAATTGAAAACAAGCTGAACGTCACCGACTACAAGGTCATAAGCGACAGCGAGATAAGGATCTACGACAGATCGGTCAAGCCGGACGTTTTGAATAAGCTGATGGTGGAAAACGGCGCTTCGGTAGATCAGATATTTGAAACGGGTATAACCATCGAGGACTATTTCAGAGGTCTGGTAGGAGGTGAGCAGTCATGATAAATATGCTTCGCGCGGACGCCTACCGCCTGTTCAAAACGACAGCCGTTTATATCGGTATATTTTTAATGCTGCTGATGATGGGAGTAAGCATATATGAAATGTCGCCGGGGTATATAGGCTCGGTGGATACATCGGAGGTCGACGAGCTTACCGAGGAGCAGACGAGCTGCATAACGACAGAGCTTGAAGATGCAACGCTTTCGGGCTTGAGAGAGGCTGCGTTAAGCTCGGGCGGCTTTGCGCTGGATCGGCAGATCCTCGCGGTGAACGCTAATTTGTACTATATTTTTATATTTATTATCGCAATTGCAATAACCTCGGACTTTTCGAGCAATGCCGCAAAAAACACGCTTTCTTCGGCGATAAGCAGGGGGAGGTATTTCGTATCAAAGGTGATATTTGTAAATATCTTCTGCGTGCTGCTTTTTTTGATAAACAATTTCGGAATGTATTTTTTAAATATAATTTTCAACGGCAGCAAATTTTCCTCCGATATAAGCGTAATAGCGAAAATAACTCTTATGCAGCTTATGCCGATACTGGCGTTTATAAGCATACAGACGGCGCTTGCGTTTATATTAAGGAGAGCGGCGCTGTTTAATACGGCGGTCATACCGCTTCTTATGGTTTTCCAGCTGGTCTTAGCGTTCGTGCAGGCGATGACCGGCTTTAAGGAAGGCTATATGCGCTATGAGCTTCAGGCTATGATATCAAGCTTTGCCGCGGAGCCGTCAAGGCAGTTCGTTATAAACGGTTCGCTGGTTTGTCTTGCAATTATCGTTTTGTGCTATCTTTTGAGCTGCGGCTTTTTCAAAAAAGCCGAGATAAAATAAAGGGGGAATAAAAAATGTCGGCGGCGGTCATAATTTTAGCGGCGGCGGCTTGCTTACTGCTGCTGACAGATATCAAACACCGGCTGGAAATAAAAAAAATAATAAAGGAGACCGAACGGATACTAAGCCGCGACACACAGCAGCTCGTCCACTCGCCCGCGGGCGGCTATGCGGAGCTTATCACGCTGATAAACCGTCTGTTGAGCGAATTGCAGCAAAACCGCGCGCTTTACGCCCAAAAGCGTCATTCGCTCGAGCAGATGATAACGAACATTTCCCACGACCTAAAGACCCCGCTGACCTCCGCTCTCGGGTATATAAGCATAATGCAGACGCAGGAGATGAGCGAAGCCGAACGCGTAAGGGAGCTTGACGTTATAAAACGGCGGCTTATGAGACTCAACGAGCTGATAAATTCATTTTTCGAGCTTTCAAAAATTATTTCGCTCAACGCAAGACCGGAGCTTAAACGGGTAAACGTCACGGAGCTTCTCGAAGCCTCGGCGGGGAATTATTATGACGATTACTGCGCGAGGGGAAGATCGGTCGCGCTTAACGCGCCGCGCGGCAGGGCGGAGCTTGAAAGCAATGAAAATATGCTGACGAGAATTTTCGACAATCTTATCGGCAACGCCTTAAAGCACGGTACGGGAGATCTCACGATAGACCTGACGAAAACGGACGGCGGAGTAAAAATAGTTTTTTCAAATCCCGCCGACTGCGAGGGGATAGACTGCCGCAGGATATTCGACGAATTTTATACGACCGAGCTTTCGCGCACGAAGGGCGGCAGCGGACTGGGGCTCGCTATCGCAAAGCAGTTTACGCAGATACTTGGCGGCGATATAAGCGCAAAGACCCGAGGGGATATTTTTTCGGTGATAATTGAATTTTAAAAAATAACAAGGACTGCTTTTTTACGGCAGTCCTTTTTTCTATCAGTCCTCTTCCTCCTCTTCGGGAGCGTTCCAGTTGTGATAAACGTTCTGAACGTCGTCGTTTTCCTCGAGGCTGTCGAGCAGCAGACCCATCATTTTGAGCTGCTTTTCGTCGGTAAGTGTGGTGTAGGTCGAGGGCACCATTTCGCTTTCGGCGGACATAACGCCGTAGCCCATTTCCTTGAGCGCGCCGCTTACCGCGTCGACGTCGTTGGGCGGGCAGGTGACCTCTACCACCTCGTCCTCGATGTTAAAATCGTCCGCGCCCGCCTCGAAGCAGTCCTCCATCAGCTTATCCTCGTCCGTGCCGTTGTTTTCAAGCAGTATCGTGCCTTTTTTGGAGAACATGAAGGACACGCAGCCGGACGTGCCGAGGTTTCCGCCGAACTTGTCGAAATAGTGTCTCACGTCGCCGGCGGTGCGGTTTTTGTTGTCGGTAAGGCACTCGACGATAACGGCGACGCCGCCCGGACCGTAGCCCTCGTAGGTCATTTCCTCATAGTTGTTCTTGTCGCCCTCGCCGGCTGCCTTTTTGATTATCCTGTCGATGTTGTCGTTGGGGATATTGTTGGATTTTGCCTTAGCGATAAGATTTGCAAGCTTAGCGTTATTGGCAGGGTCGGGTCCGCCCTGTTTAACGACAACGGTTATCTCTCTGCCGATCTTTGTAAAGATCTTGCCCTTTACGGCGTCGTTCGCTTCTTTTTTTCTTTTTATGTTAGCCCATTTAGAATGTCCTGACATAATTGCTTCACTCCTTTATGTTGTTTCTTATTATCCTGTACAGCTCGCAGCACCGTTCGTCATTGCCTGTAAGGGCAAGATAGCCGAACACCGCCTCCAAGCCGGTCGCCGCGCGGTACTCGGCGTTTGTAGCGCTTTTGGGCGCATTTATACCGCTTGCGTTTCTTCCCCTTTTAAAGATGTATCCCTCGGCTTCGTCAAAGGCGTTTTGCAGAAGAAACGCCGCCGCGCGCGCCTGATAGGACGCGCAGACTATTTTTACTGCGTGCTTATGCAGCTTATCGGCGGGCATATTCGCTTTCAGCGTAAGCTCGAGGCGCACCAGGCGTTCGTAAACGCTGTCGCCGTAAAATGCGAGAGCGGTCGGGGAATACTGCCGCGCCTCGCTTTTATCAAGTATTCTGTCTATATCCGTCAAACCGTCACGGCACTTCCTTTTTAATAAAAGCTTTAATTTATAAAATCAAATTCAAAATCGAAAATATTAACGGTGTCGCCCTCCTTGATCCCCATTTGCTCTAATTTGTCGATTATGCCGCTCGAACGCAGAACGCGCTGAAAATACTGAAGGGACGAGTAGTCGTCCATATTGCAGGAGCGCAGAACGTCCCACAGCCAGTCGGCTTCTACGTAATAAACGCCGTTCTCGACCGTCACGTCGAAATCCTTGCGGGAAATGAGCTTGTCGGCAAGCTCTGCTTCTGTCAGCGGACTTGCTTCAAACTGCTTAACAGGCGGCAGCTTTGAGAGCTTTTCAAACACCGCGTTCATAAGCTCCCTCGTGCCCTTGACCTGCGCTGCGGAAATTTCAAAAAATTCCAAGCCCAAGGAATCTGCATATTCCTTAAACCTGCGCACCTGTTCGGGAGAAGCGATATCGGTCTTATTAGCCGCGACTATCTGCGGGGCTTGCGAAAGCTCATAGGAAAAATTCTCCAGCTCGCGGTTTATCGCGTTGAAGTCCTCGATGGGGTCTCTGTCCTCGCTGCCGGAAACGTCCACAACGTGGATAATAAGGCGGCAGCGTTCAACGTGGCGCAAAAACTCGTGACCGAGACCGACCCCCTCGCTCGCGCCCTCGATAAGACCGGGAATATCCGCCATAACGAAGCTGTTTTCCTCATCGAGACGCACCACTCCGAGCACCGGGGTGAGGGTCGTGAAATGATAATTCGCAATCTTCGGCTTCGCCGCCGAGACCACCGAGATAAGCGTTGATTTTCCGACGTTCGGGAAACCGACAAGACCAACGTCCGCTATCAATTTAAGCTCGAGCGTTACCTCGTACTCGTCGCCGCGAAAGCCCGGCTTTGCAAAGCGCGGTATCTGTCTTGTGGAGGTCGCAAAATTCGCGTTGCCCTTGCCGCCCTTGCCGCCCCTGCATATAACGACAGGCTCATCGCCGGAAATATCCGCAAGGATCCTGCCGGTCTCGGTCTCTTTTATTATCGTTCCGCGCGGGACCTTTATCACAAGATCGGGAGCGTTTTTGCCGGTTCTGCGCTTTGAAGCGCCGTCCGCGCCGCGCTCGGCGACATATTTTCTTTTGTAGCGAAAGTCCAGAAGATTGGACAGATTGTCGTCGGCGGCAAAGACAATATCGCCGCCCTTTCCGCCGTCGCCGCCGTCAGGGCCGCCTGCCGCCACATATTTTTCACGGTGAAAGGAAACGCAGCCGTCGCCGCCGTCGCCCGCTTTTATATAAATTTTCGCCGAATCAACAAACATCGTTATCCTCTTCCTTTCTTCCGTTATCGTTATCCTTTTCCGCCGAAGCCGCGCCCCCCGACGTACCCGCCGCGAGTTTTCCTGTAAGCCTCGTCAAATTCCTCCAGAAGCTCTTCCGTATTTTCGTCTCTGACGACTATATCGGTAATATCGGTCGGCACATCGTTTCGCGGGTATTTCATCGACACTCTTATCTCGCTCACGCCTATCGCGATAAAAATAAGGGTGAGCAGGAAAAATATGACCGCCGCGGTACATTCCGCCGCAAAGTAAGGCGAATGGTTGATGCTTCTGAAATTTTCCTGCGCCGTATGCAGAGTTTCCGGAGATATATAGTGTTTGTTAAGTATTATTGAATAATACAAATTATATTTTTCCGGTTTATCCCCTATTTTTTTGGAAAACATATTCGCTTCATCGACCGTGACGTCCTGTTCGAGGTAAATATGTTCCCCGTCGTCGGTATTGCCCTCCAATACGGCGGTATATTCGATACGCTCCTTTTGCTCGGAGGAACGCGGCTCGAACCGCCGTTTTTCTATCCTTTCGTTCACCCTAAGCACATTCGCGTATATTGTACAGCGGTAGTAAAGTCTGTTTTCGGGCTGTAATATCGCAAGAGCCGTGAGGACGGCGAAAAGAACGAACACCACTACCGAAAAGCGCATATAGCTTACTCCGAGGTTGTAGGCGAAATGCGCGCCGGAGTCTTTTTTGAACATCTGGAAAAAGTTGTGGAAAAGTCTCATATCGGCGCGCTCCTTTCTTCGGCGGCGTTTTGTGCAAAAAAACCCCAAGCGCGTTAAGGCTCGGGGTCTTGTAAATTAAGCCTGAGGATAGACCGAGACTTTTTTGCGGTCTCTTCCGTCTCTTTCAAATCTTACTACGCCGTCAGCAGTAGCGAAAAGAGTATCATCTGAACCTCTCGAAACGTTGTTTCCGGGGTGGATATGCGTTCCTCTCTGGCGAACGAGAATGTTTCCCGCAAGGACGAACTGACCGTCAGCCCTTTTTACGCCAAGCCTTTTTGATTCGGAATCGCGTCCGTTTTTAGTTGAACCCATACCTTTTTTATGGGCAAAATACTGCATGGAAATAATAAGCATCTTAAATTACACCTCCAAAGACCGTTCATATAAAAACAGCCGTTACGTTTATCGCCCGCTCAAATTCTTTGCCGATCTGTTCCAAATGGAGCTTAAGACCCTGCAATAATCTGCCGCCGTTTTTGTCGGCGTCGTCCTTAGCGAGCATGAAAATGATCTTATTTTCGTTGACCGAAATATCGGCTTCCAAGCCGTACACATCGGTGATAGTGTTTGCCGTCAGCATAACAGCCGAGGAAACAGACGCGCAGGCTACATCGAAGCCTTTATCTGCCAGTCCCGCGTGACCGGAGATCTTAAACCCGGTATACGAGCCGTCAGAAGCGCGGTAGAATACAGCCGAGATCATTATTTTATCAAGCGTTTACGGCTTCGATAACGACCTTGGTATAGGGCTGTCTGTGACCCATTTTTCTCTTACAGCTTTTCTTGGGCTTGTAGGTAAACACGGTTATCTTCCTGCCCTTGCCGTTTTTGATGACCTTGGCGGTAACAGAAGCTCCGTCAACGTAAGGCGCGCCGGTCTTTATGCCGTTATCCGTGCCTACTGCGAGCACCTTGTCGAAGGTAACGGTATCCTCTGCGTTCACATCGAGCTTTTCGATAAAGATCTCATCGCCCGTTTTTACCTGATACTGCTTTCCGCCCGTCTCGATTACTGCGTACATCTTAAAGTACACCTGCCTTTTTTATAAAGAACTCGCTGTATCCGGGGGCGTTTGTTTAGAGGCTAGAACGCTTCGCTTTTAAGATGTAAGAGGTGAGAGAAGGTGCGCCTGCGGCGCGGATTTTAATTAATCGTCCGCTGCGCGGACTTCATGGTCTGAACCGTAGGTTCAGACGCTAACCTCTTATTTCTAATTTCTAACTTCTAATAAATGCTCTTTATTCCGCGGAAAACAAGCGGCTTAAATATGATACCACATTTCAAGAGATTTGTCAAGCTAAGTAGGGTGAGAAAAAATAATTTAACAAATTATTTTCAAATATTTTACACTCTTTTGGCGTCCAAAAATTCCTCGAGACCCTTGACCGACCTTTCGAGCAGACCGATCTCGGGCAGGAAAACGATCCTGAAATGATCGGGCTGCTCCCAGTGGAAGCCGCCGCCGTGGACTAAGAGTATCTTTTTTTCTCTTAAAAATTCCAGAACAAATTCTTCGTCGTTCTCTATGCCGAATTTTTTAACGTCGATCTTCGGGAAAATATAAAACGCCGCGTGCGGCTTGACCGCCGTAATGCCGTCGATACCGCAGAGCGCGTTGTAGATATATTCGCGCTGCTCGTAGATCCTGCCGCCCTTTTCAAGGAGCGGGTCCTGCCTGCCGAACGAGGCAGGGTCGAGGGCTTTGGCTATCATGTGCTGGGCGGGAACGTTCGAGCAAAGGCGCATGGATGAGAGCATATTAAGTCCCTCGATGTAGCCGCGCGCCGCCGCCTTGTTGCCCGAAAGGCTCATCCAGCCGCAGCGGAAGCCCGCCGTCATGTGGGATTTTGAAAGTCCGCCGAAGGTGACGCAGAAAACGTCGTCCCCCGCGAGCGAAGCGATGGAGGTGTGCTTTGCGCCGTCCATGAGCAGTCTGTCGTAGATCTCGTCGGAAAAAATTATAAGTCCGTTTTCCCGCGCGAGCTTGACTATCTGTTCGAGAATGTCCTTTTCATAGACCGCCCCGGTCGGGTTGTTCGGATTTATGATAACGACCGCCTTCGTCCTCTCGGTCATCTTGCTTTTCATGTCGTTTATGTCGGGATTCCAGCCGCTTTTTTCATCGCAGACGTAGTGCACCGCGTTTCCGCCCGCAAGCGTCACCGAAGCCGTCCAGAGCGGGTAGTCGGGCGCGGGCACGAGCACCTCGTCGCCGTTGTCGAGCAGACCCTGCATACTCATCGTGATAAGCTCGCTGACGCCGTTTCCAGTGTAGATATCCTTTTCGGTCACTCCGTAAATTCCGCGGTATTCGTCATACTTTATCACAGCCTGTCTTGCGGCGGCTATGCCGTGCGAATCGCTGTACCCCTGCGCCTGCGGCAGCGCGTTTTTCATCGCGTCGAGCACGCTGTCCGGGGCTTTGAAGCCGAACGGAGCGGGGTTTCCGATGTTGAGCTTTATAATTGTCTCGCCCGCCGCTTCCATTTCATTTGCGGCGTCCATGACCGGTCCGCGTATATCATAGCAAACATTATCCAGCTTATGTGATTTAGAAAAGCTTCTCATAGCCTTTTTCCTCCGTTACAAAATATTGCATTATTATATTATATCACCGCCGAAAAATCTTGTCAATCGTGATTTTAGATAAATAATGCGGGCAAAAAATGCGGATATGACGCGTGTTTACAAATAATTCATAAAAAATTTAAAAGTAACGATTTTGTAATATATTAGCCGTTTACAGAAGCATATTTTGGGCAAAAAAGATGAAAACGCGGTGAAAACTAATAATTTTAACAGCCAGTTCACACAATTTCGCGAGAAATATGTTACAATTTGTAATATATAAACTGCGCATAAGACCGTTCGGCTTTTGAGCCTGCGGCGCGTTTTTGAACATTTTTACCGTAAAGCACTTGAAATTCGCGTTTTTTTTTGTTATAATTATATTATCTAAAATTTCTTTCCCCGCTTATAAAGCGTACGGCGGAGGATCTTATAAAATTTCAGACTGTTATAAAAACCGAAAAGGAGAAAATGAATATGTCCAACAGGTTATTTCAGAATGTTATACATCAGATGCGCGAAACTATCGACTGCACCATCGGCGTCATCGACGAAACGGCGACCATCATCGCCTGCTCCGAGATAGCGCAGGTAGGAATTACCAACGAGTTCGTATCGCTCGACCTGAGCGACACGCACGATATCTTCGTGCGCGACGGCTACACCTATAAGCCGTTCGGCTCGCACATGAAGCCGGACTATGCCGTTTTCGTCGAGGGAACGGACGAGGTGAGCGCGAAGTACGCGAGTATACTTGCTATCTCGCTTTCTTCGATAAAGCAGTATTACGATGAAAAATACGACAGGAACAACTTCATCAAAAACGTCGTGCTCGACAACGTTCTCCCCGGGGATATACACGTCAAGGCGAGAGAGCTGCACTTTAATTCCGACGTTTCGAGGGTAGTCCTGCTGATAAGGATCGTCGTTTCAAACGAGGTGTCGGCTTACGACGTTATACAGAATCTCTTCCCCGACAAGAACAAGGATTTTGTGTTCAACATCACCGAATCGGATATCGTGCTCGTAAAGGAAGTAACGAGCGGCATAGATTCAAAGGATCTTGAAAAGCTTGCAAGGAGCATTTCCGACACGCTCAGCGGAGAGTTCTACACGAGGGTAAACGTCGGTATAGGCACGGTGGTCGACAGCGTAAAGGATCTGTCGCGCAGCTTTAAGGAAGCGCAGACCGCTCTCGAGGTCGGAAAGGTGTTCGACACCGACAAGGTCATCGTTTCCTATGACAATCTCGGCATAGCGAGACTTATCTATCATCTGCCGACGACGCTCTGCGAGACGTTCTTAAAAGAGGTTTTCAAAAAGGGCAGCATAGAGTCGCTCGACCATGAAACGCTCTTTACGATACAGAAGTTCTTTGAGAACAACCTGAACGTTTCGGAGACCTCGAGAAAGCTGTTCGTACATAGGAACACTCTCGTATACCGTCTTGAAAAGATAAAGAAGCTTACCGGACTTGACCTGAGAGAGTTCGACCATGCGATAATTTTCCGCATAGCTTTGATGGTAAGAAAATATCTTGCCGCCAACCCGGCGAAATTTTAATTTCGCCCGCGAGATCCCGACGATCAATTTTTGTGACTTTAATTTTAAAAAAATACGGCTGGCTGAGCGGGAAATTTCCCGCATTCGGCTCAGCCGTTTGTGCTGATTAGACGTAATGTGTATCCGGCGTGAAAGGATTGTGAACGAACAAGTTAAATTCTGATTTAAAAGTTGTTCGTGAGAAGTTAGAGGCAAGCGTCTGAACCTGCGGTTCAGACCGGAAGAGCTTCGCTCTGCTTGTGAGCAAGCAAATCAAAATAAAGATAAATACTCGCTTGTGTTTTTTTGGAGAGGTGAATTATTTTGGTAGAATTTAAAGACGTATCGGTAACTTATTCGAGCGGAGTGGACGCGCTCAACAAGGTGAACCTGAAAATAAACGACGGCGATTTCGCGTTCGTCGTAGGTTCCTCCGGAGCTGGCAAATCCACGCTCATAAAGCTGATACTTAAAGAGATAAACGCTACGAGCGGAACGGTAATGGTGAACGGCTTTAATTTGTCAAAATTAAGACGCGGCAGGATACCCTCGCTGCGGCGCACGATAGGCGTTGTTTTTCAGGATTTCCGTCTTATCCCGACGATGACGGTATATGAGAACGTGGCGTTCGTGCTCAGAGTAATAGACGCGCCGTCAAAGTATATCAGGAGCCGAGTGCCCTACGTTATAAGCCTTGTCGGCTTGCAGGACAAGGTAAAGGCGTATCCGACGGAGCTTTCGGGCGGCGAGCAGCAGAGAGTGGCGTTAGCGCGCGCCCTCGTCAACGACCCGCAGCTCATCATAGCCGATGAGCCGACCGGAAACATCGACCCCGCGCTGTCGTATGAGATAGTGGATCTTTTAAGAAGCATAAACGAATGCGGAACGACCGTGCTCATGGTAACGCACGAGCACGACCTTGTACGCTATTTCGGCGGAAGGATAATAAACATAAACCACGGCAGCATTGCGTTTGACGAGGTTATAGGAGGTGCTGCGGAAAATGAAAATTAGCAGTGCGAGATACCTTGTCGGACAGGGTATGAAAAGTATATGGCGAAACCGAATGATGTCGTTTGCATCGTTTTGCATAATACTTGTTTCGCTTTTGATGGTAGGCGTTTCGGTGCTGGCTACAATTAATCTCAACCGCATAATAGGCGGCATCGAGGATCAGAGCGAGGCGGCGGTCGTTATCAAGGACGGCACGGACAGCGGCAGCATTGACGCGCTCAAAGCGCAGATAGAGCAGATACCGAACATCGCCGAGGTCAGGTTCTATTCAAAGGACGAGGCATGGGAAAATATGAAGGCGGATATGAACGACGAGGAGCAGGATCTTTTCAGATACGCCGATGAAAACCCGCTGCCTGACACATTCCGGGTGACCGTAAAGGATATTCGACAGATGGCGGACACGACTATGCTGATAGGCACGCTTGAAAACGTAGATTCGGTGAAAAGTCCGACCCAGTTCGCCGACGTTCTGATAAGCATAAAAAACATCATCATGATAATAATGACCGCGGTCATAGCCGCGCTTATCGTGGTGTGTCTTATAATAATTTCCAACACCACCCGCGCGAGCGTATTTTCAAGAAGAAAAGAGATAAATATAATGAAATACGTCGGCGCGACCAACAGCTTTATACGCATACCTTTCTTTATAGAGGGCATGGTGGTAGGCATACTCGCGGCGGCGGCTGCGCTGTTCCTGACGAAATTTGCCTATGAGAGCGTGTACGGCATTTTCAAAAACGACATGAGCCTTTGGAACATTCTCGGGGTGAACGACCTGTATCCGTTTGAGGATATGTTCGTAAAGGTAACGGCGGCGTATCTTATCGCCGGAGCGGTCATAGGCGCATTGGGCACAAGCATGAGCGCAGGAAAGCACCTGAAGGTTTAGAGGTTAGAACGCTTCGCTTTAAGAAGTAAGAGGTTAGATAAGGTGCGCCTGCGGCGCGGATTTTGATAGACTCGTCCGCTTTGCGGACATCGTTTGATGATTTTTAGATTTTTGAAGATAGATGATTTTGTAAAAATTTTTGATATGGACAACAAATGAGGAATGATCGAGCATGAAAAAAAGATCGGCAAAAAGGTGTATAGCGTATGCCTGTGCGTTCGCATTGGCGGCGACGCTGCTGACGGACGTTTCCTATAAGCCGCTTGCGGCGGACACGAGCAGGGCTGCCGCCGAAAACGAGAGCGCGATAGACGCGGCGGAGGGAGAGCTTGCCGCGTTGGAGCAAAAGCAGGCGGAGCTTGACGAACAGATAAACGCTGCGGCGGATAACATTTCCGACCAGCAGGAAAAGCAAAAAGCGATCTCCGAGCAGATAGACACGGTGGAAACGACACTGCACAAGCTTGCGGATTCGATAGAGGAGCTTGAAGCGCAGATAGCGCAGACGAGCGAGGACATCGAGCAGACGCAGCAGCAGGCTGACGGCAAGAAGACCGAGATAATGGACGGTATAGACAGCTACAAAAAGCGGCTGAGAGCGATGTACATAGCGGGAAACGAAAGCTATACCGATATCCTCGTCGGCGCGTCGGATTTTTACGATATGCTGATGAAGCTGGAGCTTGTAAAGCGCGTCGCGGGGCATGACGCCCGTGCGATAGACGAGCTTGTTGAAATGAAAACCGAATACGAAGCGCAGCTTGCGGAGCTTGACGAGCAGAAGCGGGAGCTTGACGAGCGTTCGGCGGAGCTTGAAGAACGCCGCGTAAAGCAGCAGGCGCAGATGGTAAAGCTCGAGGAGCTTTATTCGCAGAGCGAGGAGAACATACAGTCGCTTGAAACGGACAAGGAGACCTACGAGAAAAATCTTGCGCAGGTACAGGCGGAGCAGGAGCAGTTTGAAGCCGATCTGCAAAAGCTCTATGAGGAGCAGGAGAAAATAAAGAAGCAGCAGGAGGCCGAGCGCAAGAAAAAAGAAGAGGAAGAAAAACGCCGCAAGGAGGAAGAGGAGGAACGCCGTAAGCAGGAGGAGCTTGCAAACAGCTCCTCGCAGACCGACGAGACGGCACAGACCGATAACGACAGCGGCAGCGATACCTCCTCCGAGACCGAACAGCCGTCCTATACCGAAAATACAACGCCGAACAGCGGCGGAACAGACCCCAACGCAAAATACGGCTATGTGCCGAAATCGCGCTTTACATGGCCCGTTCCGGGATTTTATCATATCTCCTACGGAGTCGGCTGGCGGTGGGGGGCTTACCACAAGGGCATTGACATCTATTCGCCGAACATCAGGGGCGCGAACATAGTCGCGGCGGATTCCGGCACGGTCATAGTCGCTTCAAACACCTGCCCGCACGATTACGGCAAGAATTACAGCTGCGGCTGCGGCGGCGGATATGGAAATTACTGCATAATAGACCACGGAGACGGATACTGGACATTGTACGGACATTCCGAGCATATAAGCGTTTCTGTCGGACAGTATGTTGAAAAAGGAACGGTACTCGGAACGGTCGGTTCGACGGGATATTCGACGGGACCTCACACGCATTTCGAGGTCAGGATAGGCGGTACGGCGGTAGACCCGACGGGATATGTTTGAATTAGAGGTT